>NZ_JBVPVA010000216.1:0-2518 GCF_055612215.1 Actinomycetospora sp.
TGGGGCTGGGACGGCGCGACCTGGGGCTGGGGCCGTCCCCCGACCCTCGTCCTGCCCGGTGCGTTCGGCGAGATGTCGCTGCGGCGGGTGCCCGACGCGGCCGGGCGGCAGTGGTGGGTGCTGGTCGTCTTCGACGCCGGCAACTACCGGATGGACGCCTACCTGCTCGACCACCCGACGGCGAACCTCCACGCGGCCCCCCGCGCGACGCTGGTCCACGGCAGCGGCTGGGACGACGAGGACCACGACGCCGGGCGCGTCGCCCAGCTCTACGGCGGCTACACCCTGCCGGGCTCGACGCTGTCGGACCTGCACCTGGTGGTCAGCCAGTGGAACACCGGGACCAACTGGCCCTACCGGTCGATGCAGTTCCGCGCCGACGTCTCGCCACTCGTGCGCTGACGCGCACGTGAGCACTTTGGGTCGTCATGGCGACCGAAAGTGCTCACAAGCATGCGGAGGCGGTTCGCTGCCCGACGAGCAGATCGGCGTGTGTGAACACTATCGGTCGCCATGACGACCGAAAGTGCTCACGAGCCGGAGGCACCCCAGTCGGCGTCGGCGCCCTCGACGACGGGGGAGCGCCCGAGCAGCGGCCGCCACCAGGCCTCGTTCGCGCGGTACCAGGCCACGGTGTCGGCGATACCGTCCGTCCACTCCACCGCGGGGGCCCAGCCCAGCTCGGTGCGCAGCTTGGTGGAGTCGAGCAGGTAGCGCCGATCGTGCGACGGCCGGTCCGGCACGATCGTCTTGAGCTCCGGACCGAGCCCGAGCACACCGAGCACGGTGTCGGCGATCCCCTCGATGTCGACCTCGACCCCGGAGCCGACGTTGTAGGTCTCCCCGGTCCGGCCCTGGTGGATCACCCGGTCGATCGCCGAGGCGTGGTCGGAGACGTGCAGCCACTCGCGGCGGTTCTTGGTCGAGGCGTAGAGCGGCAGCGGCTCCCCGGCCAGTGCGCGGGTGGTGAACAGCGGGATGACCTTCTCGGGGAACTGGCGCGGCCCGTAGTTGTTCGAGCAGTTGGTGATGGTGACCGGGATGTCGTAGGTCAGCCCGTAGGCGCGCACCACGTGGTCACCGCCGGCCTTGGCCGCGTTGTACGGGGTCCGCGGGAGATACGGGGAGTCCTCGGTGAACGCCTCGTCGGCGTCCAGGGACAGGTCGCCGTAGACCTCACAGGTCGAGATGTGGTGGAACCGGGAGACCCCGACGCGGCGGACCGCCTCGAGCAGGGCCTGGGTGCCCATGACGTTGGTGGCGAAGAAGTCGCCGGGGCGCAGGATGGCCAGCGAGTTGTGGGACTCGGCGGCGAAGTTGACCACCACGTCCACCGAGTACGCGCGCAGCAGGTGTGCCACGAGGTCGGTGTTGGCGATCGAGCCGTGGACGAACTCCACCCCGTCGAGCAGCTGCCCGTCCGGGCCGTCGAGGGACTCCCGGACCCCGGCGTAGGTCAGCGCGTCCAACGCCACCACCCGGTCGCCGGGGTGCACCTCGCGCCAGTACCGCACGAAGTTCGACCCGATGAAACCGGCTGCACCGGTGACGAGAACGGTGGACACTCGGCACTCCCAGGCGACGGCGGCATCAGCGCATCACTGACGTCCCGAACCTAACCGACCGTGCCGACGGACCCGACGGGCCGGTGCGGCACCCTGGGCACACCGGGCCCACCGGCAGCGAACCCCAGACACCCGAGGACGGCATGCACGACGCACGGACCCTCATCGAGCTCGGCGACGAGGCGGTCCGCCGCCTCGCGCGACGCGGCTACGCCCTGGACCTGGCGGGGCTCGAGGAGCTCTCCGCGCGGCGCAACTCGTCGATCGCCCGCGCCGACGACCTGCGGGCCGAGTCGAAGCGGGTGGCCCAGGAGGTCGGGCGCGTCGCGAAGGAGACCCGGGGGCAGGGCCCGGAGGTCGAGAAGCTCAAGGCGCGCGCCCGCGAGCTCAAGGACGAGATCCGCGAGGCCGAGGAGTCGGTGACCGCGGCCGAGGCCGCCCTGCGCGAGGTGCTGCTCGCGATCCCGAACCTGCCCGACGAGGAGACCCCGGACGGCGACTCCGAGGAGGACGCGGTCGAGGTCCGGCGCTGGGGGACCCCACCGGAGTTCACGTTCGAGACCAAGGACCACGTCGACCTGGGCGAGGCCATGGGGATCCTCGACTTCGGCCGGGCGGCCAAGCTCTCCGGCGCGCGGTTCAGCGTCGCGAAGGGGCCCGGCGCGGTGCTCGAGCGCGCCCTGGCCTCGCTCTTCCTCGCGCTGCACACCGGCCGGCACGGCTACACCGAGTTCTCGGTGCCCTACCTGGTCACGCCGGAGACGATGACCGGCACGGGCCAGCTGCCCAAGTTCGAGGACGACCTGTTCCGGACCGGCACCGACGACCGCAGCCTCTACCTCATCCCGACCGCCGAGGTGCCGCTCACGAACCTGCACGCGGGCGAGATGCTCGACGCGGACGCGCTCCCGCTGGCCTACACCGCGTGGACGCCGTGCTTCCGCTCGGAGGCC
>NZ_JBVPVA010000247.1:0-8470 GCF_055612215.1 Actinomycetospora sp.
CGCCCGCCCGGCCGGCCTCGTCATCCCCGCGGCCGGGATCGACGCCGGCGGCGTCGGGACCCTCGGCCTGGACGAGATCGGCGAGCTCCAGGCGCCGGCCACGCCGAACGACGTCGGCTGGTACCGCGACGGGGCCACCCCCGGTGACCCGGGCACAGCGGTCCTCGTCGGCCACGTCGACTCCTACCGCGGGCCCGGCGTCTTCTGGCACCTGCGCAACCTGCGGCCCGGCGACACCATCGACGTCCCCCGCAGCGACGGCACCGTCGCGCACTTCGGTGTCGACGCGGTCGAGACCGTCGACAAGGACGCCTTCCCCTCCGAGCGCGTCTACGCCCCGACGCCGGGCCCGTCCCTGCGGTTGATCACCTGCGGCGGGCCCTTCGACCGGTCGGCGCGCTCCTACGAGGACAACGTCGTCGTCTTCGCCTCGCCCCGCTGAGCGCCCGCGGGGGATGCTGCGCGGCGTGGACATCCGCCCCGCCCGGGACGAGGACGCCGAGTCCGCGGCCGCAAACGCGGCCGTCGTGGCCGAGGAGGGGTCGATCGGCGCGCAGCCGCCCGTCGACCTCGCTGCCCGCGCCGCATCACTGCGCACACTCCTGGCCGACCCCGGGCGCGGCGGGGCGTGGGTGCTCTGCGACGGCGGGCGGGTGGTGGGCACGACGACGGCGCTCGAGCGCGTCGCCGGCGTCCTCACGCTGGCGATGATGCTGCTGCCCGAGGCCCGGGGCCGTGGCGGCGGCCGCGCCCTGCTCGACGCGGTCCTCGAGCACGGCCGGAGCTCCGGGGCGCACAAGGTCGATCTCGAGGTGTGGCCGGACAACGGCCGGGCGATCGCGCTCTACGCGGCGGCGGGCTTCGTCGTCGAGGGCCTGCGCGCCCGGCACTACCGGCGACGGGACGGCACGCTGCGCTCCTCGCTGATCATGGCGCGGCGGCTCGACGCACCCTGAGGCGGCCGTTCGAGGGAGAACGTTGACGCACCGTGATCGCCGACGGGATGATTCCGACGATCATTCCCCGGACGGACCACCGTGAGTCGCGAGGAGACCTCGATGCGCAGCAACCTGTTCGCCCCGGAGAACCAGGAGCAGGAGTCCACGCAGCCCGGTCTGCGTCTCCAGAACTCGAAGATGCTCAAGATCGAGCTCGACGGCGAGGCGATGGCCCGCCAGGGCTCGATGGTGGCCTACCAGGGCGACGTGCGCTTCGAGGCCAAGGGCTCGGGCAGCGTCGGCAACTTCGTCAAGCAGAAGCTCACCGGCGAGGGCGTGCCCCTCATGCGGGTGTCCGGACGCGGCGACGTCTTCCTCGCGAACGCCGCCTCCGACGTCCACCTCATCGACCTCGAGGGACCGGACGACGCGCTGACGATCAACGGGAAGAACGTCCTCGCCTTCGACCCGACGCTCTCCTACGACATCCAGATGGTCTCCGGCGCCGGCTCCATCGGCGGCGCGGGCCTGTTCAACTGCGTGTTCCGTGGCCGGGGCCGGCTCGCGATCACGTGCAAGGGATCACCGGTGGTGCTGACGGTCGACGCCCCGACCTACGCGGATCCGCAGGCGGCGATCGCGTGGTCGGCCGGGCTGCAGGTCGGCGTCCAGCGTGCGGAGCAGTTCGGGCTCGGCACGCTCATCGGCCGCACCACCGGTGAGGCCTGGACCATGTCCTTCGGCGGGCGCGGGTTCGTCATCGTGCAGCCCTCCGAGGAGGTGCCGCTCAGCGCGATCGCCGGTACCGGCGGCGGGGACCAGAGCGGCGTCGGCGGGGTGAGCGGGATCCTCGGCGGCTTCCTGCGCTGAGCCGCAGGTGAACGGATTCCGTCGTCCCGACGTCGACGTCCGTTCACGTGTGGAGCTGGCGACGCACCGTCTCCGGACCCGCGGCCAACAGCAGCGTCGGGAGCCGGGGGCCGGTGTCGGAGCCGACGAGCAGCCGGTAGAGCAGCACGAAGAAGCGCCGCTGGGCGGCCTTGAGCTCGTCGGTGGGCTTGGTGTCGAGCGGCAGCCCGGCCTGGAGCTTCGGCACGCCGTAGACGAGCGTCGTCAGGCCCTCGAGCGACCAGTCCTGCTCCAGCCCCTCGAGCAGGATCCGCAGCGACTCGCGGTCGGTGTCGTCGAGCGAGGCCAACAGCTCCGTGTCGGGGGCGGCGAGCAGCCGGGTGTGGGACTCCTCGGGCATGTAGTGCTCGACCCAGTGCTCGGCGCAGTCCAGCCGGGGGCGCAGGTCGTCGAGCGTCACCGGCTCCTCCGGGTCGCTCGCGACCAGGCCGGTGAGGATGCGCCCGAGCTGCTGCGGGTCGCCGGTGGTCACGTCGACGACCGAGGTCAACGTCCGGAACGAGACCGGCTGCGGCGTCGTCGGCAGGGTCCGCTCCGCCGTGGCCACCGAGCGGGCGTGCCCGAGCGCCTCGATCGCACCGGTCGTCCCGGCCGTGACCTTGCGCGAAAGCGCGTCCCACTCGTCGTAGAGCCGGGAGAGCTCGGCGTCGAAGGCGACCTTGATGGCCTGGTTCGGGCGGCGGCGGGCGTAGAGCCAGCGCAGCAGCGGCGCCTCGAACACCTCGAGCGCCGACGACGGCGTCGGGACGCCGCCCTTCGACGACGACATCTTCGCCTGCCCGGAGATGCCGACGAACGCGTACATCGGCCCGATCGGCTGGTGCCCGCCGAAGATCTCGGACACGAGCAGCCCGCCGACCTCGTACGACGAGCCCGGCGACGAGTGGTCCACCCCGGACGGCTCGAAGTCGACGCCCTCGTACGCCCACCGCATCGGCCAGTCGACCTTCCAGACGAGCTTGCCGCGCGTGAACTCGCGCAGCAGCACCGTCTCGGACGACCCGCACGCGCAGGTGAAGGTCATCTCGGTGGTCGCGTCGTCGTAGGCGGTGATCGTGGTGTCGTCCGTGCCGCACGCGCCGCAGTAGGGCTTGTAGGGGAAGTACTCCCCCGACGCCGAGCCGCCGCCCGCGTCGTCGTCGAGGTCCACACCGGCGTCCCCGGCCGGCTCGGCAGGCCGCTTCGTCCGGAACCGGCCGAGCACCTCGTCGATCCGGGCCCGCTCGCGCATCGCGAGCAGGGTCGGCTCGACGTAGGCGCCGGAGGTGTACATCTGCGTCTGCGACACCCCGCGGAACGGGACGCCGAGCCGCTCCAGCGCGTCGATCATCGGGGCCTTGAAGTGCTCGGCCCAGTTCGCGTGGTCGCTGCCCCGGGGCGCCGGCACCGACGTCAGCGGCTTGCCGATGTGCTCGGCCCACGAGTCGTCGATGCCCTCGACGCCCTTGGGCACCCGGCGGAAGCGGTCGAAGTCGTCCCACGAGATGAGGTGCTCGCACGGGATGCCCCGGCGGCGGATCTCGTCGGCGACGAGGTGGGGGGTGAGGACCTCGCGCAGGTTCCCGAGGTGGATCGGGCCGGACGGCGAGAGCCCGGAGGCGCACACGACGGTGCGGCCCTCGCCGCAATCGTCCAGGTCGCCAGCTTCCTTCCGGGCCGCGGCGATCACCTCGTCGGCGAGGGTGGCCACCCAGTCCTGCGAGGTGGACTCGGCCTCGCCCCCGCCCCCACCGCGGCGCCTGCTCATGGCCGGTCCCTCACCGGGTTCGTCAGGGTGCCGATGCCCTCGACGGTCACCGAGACGGTCTGCCCCTCGACCATCGGCCCGACCCCGGCGGGGGTGCCGGTGAGGATGGTGTCGCCGGGCAGCAGCGTCATGACCCGGCTGATGTACGCGATCTGCTTCTCGATGCCGTGGATGAGCATGCTCGTCCGGGACTTCTGCACGGTGGCGTCGTCGAGGACGGTCTCGATCGCGAGGTCGGAGGGGTCGAGGGACGTCTCGATCCACGGCCCGAGCGGGCAGAAGCTGTCGTAGCCCTTGGCCCGGGTCCACTGCCCGTCGGCGGACTGCAGGTCGCGGGCGGTGACGTCGTTCGCGACCGTGTAGCCCAGCACCACGTCGCGGGCGCGCGCCTCGGCGACGTCGCGGCACGGCACGCCGATGACGACGGCCAGCTCGCCCTCGTAGTCGACCCGCTGCGAGTCCGGCGGCCGCATGATCGGCAGGCCGGGACCGATCACCGTCGTCGAGGGCTTGAGGAAGATCAGCGGGTTGGCCGGGGCGTCGCCGCCGCCCATCTCCGCGACGTGCTCGGCGTAGTTCTTGCCGATGCAGACGACCTTCGAGGGCAGGATCGGGGCGAGCAGCCGGACGTCGGCGAGCGGCCAGGTCCGGCCGGTGAAGGTCGGGTCACCGAAAGGGTGCTCGGCGATCTCCGCGCACACGTCCCCCGCGGTGGGTTCCCCGCCTCCCGTGGTCGGCGACTGGAGAGCCGCGAAGGAGACACCGTCGGCGTGGGCGATCCGGGCGAGACGCACGGTCACCAACCCTATCCCCGGCGGCGTGCGCGACCCCGGACCGCTACCGGGACCGGCGGCGCAGGTCACCCGCGGCGACCGGTTCCTCGGTGTCCACCCAGCGCCACGGCTCGAGCAGCGCCCGGCCGAGCTCGCGGTTGAGGGCCTCGAACGCGGCCGGGCGCAGCGCGGCGACCCACACCCCCTGGTCCGACCACGTCCATGCGAGCCGCGGCGCGTCGGGATCGAGGGTGTGCAGGGCGCGGGCGACCGCGACGTGCAGGACGGTGCTCAGGTACTTGTCGTCGCCGCGGTAGTCGAGGGTCTGCTCGCCGTCGGGACCCTCGCCGCGCCCGACGGCCACCCGCACCCGGGTCGGCACCGCGCCGGCGTCGTCGTGGTCGGAGCGCCGGACGTCGAGCAGCCGCACCCGGCGGTCGTCGCCGGCGAGCCGGTCGAGGTCCTCGACCTGCTCGGTGAGCGTGTCCGCGAACTGCTCGACGTGCGAGTCGTGGAAGGCGAGCGCGGCCAGGTGGTCCTCGGGGCGGAGACCGGGGTGCCAGTAGTCGATCTCACCGATCGCGGAGAGGACGGCGTCGAGGGTCACCGGCTCGCCGTGGTCGGCGACGCCCTCCATGAGGTCCGCGGCGCGGGGGGTGCGCGGGGCGAAGAGGCCGGCTCGCTCGGCGACCGCGACGACGTGGGCGAGCGCCGCTCGTCCGGACACCGAGAGTTCCGGGGGTGGCCGGTCCTCCCGGTCCTGCGGGTCCTCGGTGGGTGGGGGGCCGAGCGGCGCGGGACCCGGCGCGGGTGTCCGGGGCCGCCGCGGGCCGGCGCCCCACCCGCCGAGCGGGCCGGAGTTCCGCGCCGTCCGGGCCTCACGCCCGCGCTGGGCATGGCGCAGCGCGACGATCGAGAACCCGACGAGCACCACCCCGGCCAGGACGAACATGGCGGTGCCCGGGGCGCCCATCTCGACGTCCTCGCGCCCGAGGACGACGAAGTAGACCGCGACCCCGAGGCCGCACGCTCCCCAGAGGACCGCGAGGAGGTCGTCGAGCGACGGACCCCGCATTCCGGTCAGGCCAGGCTGCGCGTCCCCGCCGCGGACGAGACGAGGGCGGCGAGCCGGTCCCCGACGGCGTGCGTGCCGCCCGGGCTCTGGTGGTCGCGGGTGGCGAGGTCGAACGCCACGGCGGCCTCGACCCGGCGGGCCAGCTCGGGCTCGCCGAGGTGGTCGAGCAGGAGCGCGACCGAGAGCACCGCGGCCGTCGGGTCGGCGATGCCCTTGCCCGCGATGTCCGGGGCGGAGCCGTGGACGGGCTCGAACATGCTGGGGTTGGCCCGGCTGACGTCGAGGTTGCCCGACGCCGCCAGCCCGATGCCCCCGGTCACGGCGGCCGCGAGGTCGGTGAGGATGTCGCCGAAGAGGTTGTCGGTGACGATCACGTCGTACCGGCCGGGGTCGGTGACCAGGTGGATCGTCGTCGAGTCGACGTGCTGGTAGTCGACGGCGACCTCGGGGTGCTCGAGCGAGACCTCCTCGACCACGCGGGACCACAGCGAGCCGGCGTGGGTCAGGACGTTCGTCTTGTGCACCAGCGTCAGCTTGCGACTGGGGCGGTTGCTGGCGCGGGTGAACGCGTCCCGCACGACCCGCTCCACGCCGAACGCGGTGTTGATGCTGACCTCGGTGGCGATCTCCTGCGGGGTGTCCTTGCGCAGCAGGCCGCCGGTGCCGGCGTAGGGGCCCTCGGTGCCCTCGCGGACCACGACGAGGTCGATCTCCGGCTGGGCGCTCAGGGGCCCGCGGACGCCGGGGTAGAGCCGGGCGGGCCGCAGGTTGACGTGGTGGTCGAGCTCGAAGCGCAGGCGCAGCAGCAGCCCGCGCTCGAGGATGCCGCTCGGGACCGAGGGATCGCCGACGGCGCCGAGGAGGATCGCGTCGTGGTCGCGCAGCTCCGTGAGCACCGACTCCGGGAGCAGCTCCCCGGTCGAGTGCCAGCGGGCGGCGCCGAGGTCGTAGTGCGTGGACTCGATCTGCGGCGCGACCTCCGCGAGGACCTTCAGCGCCTCCCCGACGACCTCGGGCCCGATGCCGTCGCCGGGAACCACTGCGAGTCGCATGACCAGACTTCCTCCCCCGACGGGTCGACCTCGATGGTGCGACCGGGCTCACCTGCGGTGGAGGCTACCGCGCGTGTCGGACGCTCTCCCCACCGGATCACCCGCGTGATGGTCGCGGACGGCCCCTCTCACCCGATCGGGGCCCCTCCGGCGGTCAGCCGAAGGGGATCGAACGGGTGGTGCGGGCCCCGAGCGCCTGCCCGATCGGGGCGAGGACGTCGTCGGGGACGGCCTGGTCAACGCGCAGGAGCATGACCGAGGAGCTCTGGTCGCGGGTCTGCGACATCTGCGCGGCCTCGATGTTCACGTTCGATTCCCCCAGCAGGGTGCCGACCGTGCCCATCGCGCCCGGCCGGTCGGTGTACTCGAAGAGCACCACGTGCCCCTCGGCCCGGATGTCGAACGAGCGCCCGTTGATCTCGACGAGCTTCTCCACCTGGTCGGCGCCGGTCAGCGTGCCGGAGACCGTGACCGGGTCGCCGCCGTCGGGGACGGCGCGCAGGGTGACGACGCTGCGGTGGTTCGGGCTCTCGCTCGCCGTCTCGACCTCGACGCTCACCCCGCGCTCGGCGGCGAGCGCGGGCGCGTTGACGAAGGTGACCGGCTCGTCCACGACCTCGCCGAAGATCCCGCGCAGCGCGGCCAGCTCCAGCACCCCGACGTCCTCCGCCGCGAGCTCGCCGCGGACCTGCACGGTGATGCTCGACGGCTGCCCGGCCAGGGTGGAGAGCAACGTCCCCAGCTTCTGGGTGATGCCCAGCCAGGGCCGGACCTCCTCGCCGACGACGCCGCCCTGGACGTTCACCGCGTCGGGCACGAAGTCGCCGTGCAGGGCGCGCAGGACGCTGTGGGCGACGTCGGTGCCGGCGCGGTCCTGGGCCTCGGCGGTGGAGGCCCCGAGGTGCGGGGTGGCCGTGACCTGCTCGAGCTCGAACAGCGGGCTCGTCGTGGTCGGCTCGGTGACGTAGACGTCGACGCCGGCCCCGGCGACGTGGCCGGAGCGGATCGCCTCGGCGAGCGCCTCCTCGTCGACGAGCCCGCCCCGGGCGGCGTTGACGACGATGACGCCGGGCTTCGTCTTCGCCAGCGCCTCCTTGCCGATCAGGCCCTGGGTCTCCGGGGTCTTCGGCAGGTGGATCGTCATCATGTCCGCGCGGGAGAGCAGCTCGTCGAGGGACACGAGCTCGATGCCGAGCTGGGCCGCGCGGCTCTGCGGCAGGTAGGGGTCGTAGGCGATCACGTGGGCGTCGAACGCCGAGATGCGGCTGGCGAAGAGCTGGCCGATCTTGCCCAGGCCGATCACGCCGACCGTCTTGCCCTGGATCTCGACGCCGGAGTACCGCGACCGGGCCCACTCGCCGCGGCGCAGGGCGGCGTCGGCGGCGGGGATGTGGCGGGCGGTGGCGAGCAGCAGCGCGAGGGCGTGCTCGGCGGCGGAGACGATGTTGGAGGTCGGTGCGTTGACGACCATGACGCCCGCGGCGGTGGCCGCCGGGACGTCGACGTTGTCCAGGCCGACCCCGGCCCGCCCGACGACGGCGAGGTGGGTCTGGGCGGCGAACACCTCGGCGTCGACCTGGGTGGCGCTGCGCACGAGGAGCGCGTCGGCGTCGCGCACGGCCTCGAGCAGTGCGGCGCGGTCGGTGCCGTCCACCTGACGGATCTCGACCTCGTCGCCGAACACCTCCAGCGTCGACGGCGCGAGCTTCTCGGCCATCAGGACGACGGGCTTGGCGTTCGGCGTGGACACGGTGTGCGGCGCTCCTGGGTCGGCGGCGGGGCGGGCACGCCGAGACTCCGACGGTGAGCACGTCGGCGTGCTGGTGGGCCATCGTGCCCACGGTCACACGACCTTATCGGCCCCTTTGTGGTCCAGCTCTCACCGTCCTCGGCGTGCGTGCCCCCTCGCCGCCGTGCCAGCAACGGCACGTTCCTGGCGTCCAACGTCAGAACGGCGCCGTTCACCCCCCGGGCCC
>NZ_JBVPVA010000283.1:0-5057 GCF_055612215.1 Actinomycetospora sp.
CCCGTCGGGAAGTCCGCGATCTCGTCCTCGTCGTAACCCGCCTCCGCCAGGACTTCGGCGGTGTGCTGCCCGAGCAGCGGCGGGGGGCCGGTCGGGGCCGGGGGCGTCGCGCCCGGGCCGGAGGCGTGCACCGGGAAGCCGGTGCCGTGGTACGTCCCGACGCCCGGGTGCTCCAGCGTCACGTGATGACCGCGCTCGACCGACCACGGGTCGTCGTAGAGGTCGTCCAGGGTGTTGATCGGCCCGATCGGCACCCCCGCCGCCTCGAAGGCCGCCGCCCAGTGCGCGACCGGCTGCTCGCGCATCACCGCCTCGACGAGCGCCATGAGCTCCTCCCGACGGCCGGCGCGGTCGGCGTTGGTCGCGAAGCGTGGGTCGTCGGCGAGCTCGTCGAGACCGAGCACTCCGCAGAACAGCCGCCAGAGCCGCTCGCTGCCGGTGGCGACGACGAGCGTCCCGTCGGCGCACGCCATGGGCTGGTAGGGCACGACGGTGGGGTGGGCCGCGCCGAGGCGCCGCGCCCGGGGCGCGTCGTGGAACACGGCCTGTGCGGCCCAGGTGTGCCAGGCGGTCTGGGCGTCGAGCAGGGAGACGTCGAGGTACTGGCCCAGCCCGGTGGTGTGCCGGGCCTGCAGCGCCATGAGTACGGCGATGATCGCCCAGGTCCCGCCGTTGAGGTCCCCGATCGGGAGGCCGACCTTGGTGGGCGGGCCGTCCGGCTCGCCGGTGATGCTCATGATCCCGCCCATCGACTGGGCGAGGACGTCGTAGCCGGGCCGGTCGCGGTAGGGCCCGGTCTGGCCGAACCCGGAGATCGCGACGTGGATCAGCCGCGGGTTGTCCGCGGAGAGGGTCGCGTAGTCCAGGCCCCAGCGCTCCAGCGTGCCGGGACGGAAGTTCTCGACGAGCACGTCGGCGCGCGCCGCGAGCCGGCGGACCGCCTCCCGGCCGCGGTCGGTCTTGAGGTCGAGGACGATGCCGCGCTTGTTGCGGTTGGTCGACAGGTAGTACAGCGACACCCGCTGGTGCGCCTCGTCGTCGGGGTCCGCGTCGTCGTTGAGGAAGGGCGGGCCCCAGCCGCGGGTGTCGTCGCCGCCCGGGGGCTCCACCTTCACGACGTCGGCGCCCATCTCGCCGAGCCACTGGGTGGCGTAGGGGCCGGCGAGCACCCTCGAGAGGTCCAGGACGCGGAGGCCTTCCAGGGGACGCACGGCTGCGGACGCTACGTCGGACGCGTCTGGCAGGCTCGCCGGCCGTGGGTCAGCGCCGCACGGTCCCCGTGGTGCTCGTCGCCGGGCACCTCGGCGTCGGGAAGTCCTCGCTGGTCAACCACCTGCTGCGCCATGCGGACGGGACGCGGATCGGCGTCGTCGTCAACGACTTCGGGGCGCTCGGGATCGACGCCATGCTCGTCGCGGGCCAGGCCGACGCCGTGACCTCGCTCGCCAACGGGTGCCTGTGCTGCACCACCGACGCCGACGGCCTCTCGGCGCTGCTCGCCGAGCTCACCGCTCCCGCGGTCGGGCTCGACCTCGTCGTCGTGGAGGCCAGCGGGCTCGCCGAGCCGCGGGAGCTGGTGCGCCTGCTGCTCGCCTCGAGCGATCCGCATGCGACGTACGGCGGCCTCGTCGTCGTGCTCGATGCCGTCGACCCGGACCTCGACCAGGCCCGCCTGGCCGACCTCGCCGTCGTGAACGGCCTGGACCGGGTGGGCGCGGGTGCCGGCGACGAGGCCGTGACGCGCGTGCGCGCGGTGGCGCCCGGCGCCGTCGTCGGGACCTCGCACGGGGCGCTGGACCCGGCGCTGCTCGTCGATCCGGTCACGCGTCCGCGCCCGGCGCAGCTGGGTCTCGACGAGCTCTTGCGCGAGATCGACGGCGCGCATCCCCACGAGGCGGCACAGAGCGTCTCGTTCGTCTCCGACCGGTCGCTCGACCCGGGGCGGTTCGCGGCCTTCCTCGAGGCGGGACCCGCGGGCGTGGTGCGGGCGAAGGGGATCGTGCGCCTGGGTGCCGACGACGGGTGCTGGGAGGTGCAGACCGTCGGGACCGCGATCCGGGTGCGTGCGGCGCCGCCCGGGGCGTCGACGACGGGGGCGCGGCTCGTCCTGATCGGGTCGGGTCTCGACGAATCGTCGCTGGTGGGCGCACTGGAGGGATGCGTGGCTCCGGCGGGTTCGGTGCTCTCGGAACACGCGGGGCTGGCCCTGACGCGCTACCGGATCGACCTCGCGGTTCACGACGACGTCAGCACCCCGGCGCGGCCGTAGGTCATGTCCATGGCGCGCCGGACCTGGTCGAGCTTCTCCTCGGCGATCAGGGTGGCGTGGTCGTTGCCGCGGGCGAGCAGCTCGTCGAGCCCGCCGGTCGCGGCGTCGGCCGCGAGCTCGGCGCGGCGTCGTCGCAGGGGCGCGAAGTGGTCGTTGACCGCGTCGGTGACGAGCGCCTTCAGTGCGACGGCGCCGCGGTCGCCGAGCCCGTCGGCGAGCTCGGCGGGCGACCGGCCGAGGCAGAGGCCGGCGAGCTCGAGGAGGTTGGCGACCTCGGGCCGGGCGGCGGGGTCGTAGGTGATCCGGCGGTCGCCGTCGGTCCGCGCGCGCCGCAGCAGTGCCGCCGTCTCGTCGGGGGTGGCGCGCAGCTCGATCGCGTTGCCCCGGGACTTGCTCATCTTCCGGCCGTCGGTGCCGAGCAGGGTGGGAGCCGGGCCGACCAGCGGCTCGGGGAGCGTGAACACCGGGCCGTAGCGCTCCTCGAAGCGGCGGGCGAGGGTGCGGGTCACCTCGAGGTGGGCGAGCTGGTCGTGGCCCACGGGGACGACGGTGGCCGAGCAGAAGAGGATGTCGGCGGCCTGGTGGACGGGGTAGGTGAGCATGAGGCCGCTCATCGCCCGGGTGCCGGTGGCGGCGGTCTCGGCCTTGACGGTGGGGTTGCGCTGCAGTTCCGCGACGGAGATCAGTGAGAGCAGCGGCAGCAGCAGCTGGTTGAGGGCCGGGACCGCGCTGTGGGTGAAGATCGTGGTGCGGGCGGGGTCGATGCCGGCGGCGAGCTGGTCGAGCAGCAGCTCCCGGACGTTGCCGGGCAGGTCGCCCGCCAGGTCGCGGTCGGTGATCACCTGGTAGTCGGCGATGACCAGGTAGGTCTCGACGCCGAGGTCCTGCAGCCGGACGCGGTTGGCCAGGGTCCCGAAGTAGTGGCCGAGGTGCAGTGCTCCGGTGGGGCGGTCGCCGGTCAGGACCCGGAAGCGGTGCGGGGCGGCGGCGATGCGCGTCTCGAGGTCGGTCGGCATCTGGGAGTTCCTCTCGGGAGAGAGGCCGCCACACCGGGCATCCGCGTTCGTCGGGCAGGGTCACGTCGGCCGCCGGGTGGGCGGCCGCGGGGCAGGGGTCACGGTCGCCGGGGAGGCGACCACCACCAGCACCGGGACGACGTGGACATGGTCGGGGAGCGTAGCGCCGCGGACCATGGTCGTCGGGTCGCTCGGCTGAGCTCGACCGTGTGACGCAGTTCACTTCTTACTCGGTGCTCGACGTGCGTCGGAGCGGGCGTGACTGTCGGACCCTCGAACTAACGTTCGAATCATGACGACGACGGTGGGTCCGGTGGGCGGGTACGACGTCCCGCTGCGCGCGGACCCGACCGCGCTGGTCGGCGAGGACGTGGAGGCCGGGCTGGTGGCGGCCTTCCGGGCCGACAACCGGGCCGCGTGGGCGCGGTGTCGCTGGCTGCTCGAGGCGTGCCGGTCACGGGCGGGGACCACGCGGCGAGTGGTGGGGGACTCGCGGTCGGGGTTGATCGCGGCGGCGGCGTTGGCGTGGTCGCCGGCGATGGCCGCCGCGCGCCTGGAGTTCGCCCGCCAGGTCATCGAGCGACTGCCTGCGCTGGGGGACGGGATGCGGGAGGGGTGGCTGGAGGAGAGCAAGGCCGAGGCGATCGTGGCCACGGTGCGCGAGCTCGACGACGCCCAGGCCCGCCGGGTGGTGGAGCGACTCTTGGGCCGGGCGGGGGAGCTGACCCACGCCGAGCTGCGGCGGGCGGCGGAGAAGGAGGCCGCGGCGGTCGACTCGGGCTGGTACGAGGCCCGCCGCGCCGCGGCGGTGGCTCGCGCCCGGGTGATCGCGCGCAGTGCCCCCTCCGGCGCGGCGGAGCTCTCGGGGCTCGATCTGCCCGAGGACCTCGCGCTGGAGGCCCACGCCCACGTGGTGGCCCTCGCCGACGCGGTCCGGGCCGCGGTGCGTGCCAGCGGCGGCGAGGTCGGGCAGGGCTTCACCGAGGCCCACGTCTACCTGGCGCTGCTGCGCCCGCACCTGCTCGGCGCCGACGACGCCACCGTCATCGCCACCCTCACCGAGGAACTCCTCAACCCGCCCAGCCCGGACGACGACGGCCCCGACGACGACGGCCCCGGTGACGACACCCCCGGTGACGACGGTCCCGACGACGGCGGCGGTCCTCGCGGCGGGGGCGCGGACGACCAGGGCCCGGACGACGCTGGCCCGAACGACGCTGGCCCGGACGCCGCTGGCCCGGACGCCGCTGGCACGAACGCCGCTGGGCCGGACGACGCTGGCCCGGGCGCCGCTGGCCCGAACGACGCTGGCCCGGACGCCGCTGGCCCGGACGACGCTGGCCCGGACGACGCGGGCCCCGACGGCGGTCGGCCCGAGCCCGAGGCGGCACCGTTGGCGTTCCGCGCGGGGGTGGCGGTGCGGCTGGACCTCACGACGCTGCTGGGGCTGGACCGCCGGCCGGGGGAGGTCCCGGACTACGGCGTCGTCGCCAGCTCCACCGCCCGCCACCTGGCCCGTACCCGGCCCGGGGCGGCGATCCGGCTGCTGCTCTACGACCCCGACGGCCACCTCGAGTACGCCCTGACCCTGCACCCCCGCGGCGGACGCGCCGCCCGGCGCCGCAGCCGCTACCGACGACAAGTCGTCGAGGTCCGCGCCCGCACCACCACCCTCGACGCCCTCGACCCGCACGAGTTCCTCGGCCAGCAGGCCACCCTGCTCACCCGCGCCCAGAAAGCGCTGGCCACCCAGCGGGCCTGCCCGCCCGGCG
>NZ_JBVPVA010000659.1:0-1570 GCF_055612215.1 Actinomycetospora sp.
CGCCGGCACCGACGCCGCGGCGGTCGTGGCCCCCGCCACCAGCGCCGCGGCCGTCGCCACGGCCACGAGGGCGGCGCGCAGCGCGCGGCCCCGCCTCGCGGACTTCCCGACGGACGACGGGCACCGGCGCCCTGTGATCGCTCCCACGATGGCGAGAACGACCGGAGCCGCCCCGGGGTGCGTGGGAGACGCGCCGCTCAGGCGGGCCGCGGACCGGGCCGGGCGATCGCGTCGGACCGGCGCGCGGTCGGGGCGCCGAGGGCGCGGGAGATGCCGCGTGCCGCGGCGCGCACCGCGGGGACGAGCGTGCGCGGCTCGATCCCGCCGCCCTCGCTGGGCGAGGGCACCACGACCGACAACGCCGCGACGACCGTGTCGTCCTCGCCGCGCACCGGGGCGGCGACCGAGAGCGCCGCGAGGTCGATCATCCCGTCGCACACCGCCACGCCGTCGCGGCGCACCGCGGCGAGCACCCGGCGCAGGATGGCCGGGTCGGTGATGGTCTTCGGGGTGAAGGCGGGGAGGCGCTCGGCGAGCACCGACTCCTGCACCACCGGCGGGGCGTGGGCGAGCAGCACCTGCCCGACGGCCGTGGGGTGCAGCGGCCACCGCCCGCCGACGCGGGAGAACACGCGCACCGCCTCCGGGTGGGCGAGGCGCTCGACGTAGACGATCTCGTGCCCGTCGCGCACGGCCAGCTGCACGTTCTGGCGGACCGCCTCGTAGAGGTCCTCGAGGATCGGCATCGCCCGCTCGCGCAGCCCGACGCTGCGCGGGGCCAGTGACCCGACCTCCCACAGCCGCAGGCCCACGCGGTAGGCGCCGTCGGCCCCGCGCTCGAGCGCGCCCCACGCGGTGAGCTCCCCGACCAGGCGGTGCGCGGTGGAGACCGCGAGGCCCGCGGCCCGGGCGATCTCGGTGAGGGTCAGTGCGCGGTGGTCGCCGTCGAAGGCCTCGAGGATCGAGAAGACCCGCCCGGTCACGCTCGGGGCGCGCCGGCCCTCCGAGGAGCTCAGCCCGCTGCCCTCGGGGAGTCCGCGACGGCCGCGGGCGCGCGGGCGCGCGGGGTGGGCCTCCGGGCCCGGCTCCGCGTCCGTCGTCGACGACACCCCGGCGCTCCTTTGCTTCCGGTGAACGGAAGCCAGCCTCTCGTACGCCGGGGATCCCCGCCACTCTGACCGGTGTGAGCCCGTCATCCGCCGGCCCGCCCGCGGGGGCACCCGCACGCGAGCCCACCGAGCAGGACCGCATCGTCGAGGAGATCCGGGCTGCCGCCGGGCTCCCTCCCCTGCGCGGCGGTCACCCCGACCGCGCCTACGCGCCGTACCGCTCGACGGCGTTGCGGTCCCCGTCCCAGCCGCTCGTGGTCGCCCCGCCGAGCCTCGTCGAGCGGTTCGCGCCCGTGTTCGGCGCCGCCGACGTCGGGGCGCTCGACCACGACCTCACCCGCCAGCACGTGGGCGAGCCGCTCGGGGAGCGGATCGTCGTCACCGGCCGGGTGTGCGACGGGGCCGGACGCCCGGTGCGCAACCAGTTGGTCGAGGTCTGGCAGGCCAACGCCTCCGGGCGC
>NZ_JBVPVA010000676.1:0-1799 GCF_055612215.1 Actinomycetospora sp.
GCCTCGAGCTGGGCGAGGAAGTCCCGGTCGGCGAGGTGGGAGGCGACCGTGAGGGGCGTGGTGAGGAAGGCGCCCACCGACCCGACGGAGAGGTACTGCGGGATCGGGGGCATCGTCGGGACGAGGTCGAGCAGCGTCTGCACGGTGGCGAGCACCGGGCCGCCCGCCGCGATCGCGAGCGGCCGCGACGGCGCGTGCTCGGGCACCGCCTCGAGCGAGAACGGCGTCGCGAGCGCGGTGAGCGAGGCGATCGGGAGCGTCGGGTCGTCGGCGGCGGTCAACAGGCACGCGAGCCCCCCGAGCGACCAGCCCACGACGTGCACCGGGGCGCCGTCGTGGTGCGCGGACACCAGCCGCACGACGTGCGGGAGGATGTCGTCCACCCAGCGCGCGAGGTCGGCCGGTGACGCGGGGGTCGGCGCGTCGTGGCCGACGACGTCCTCGTCGTCGACCTGGTGCACGTGCCGGCCCTCACCGACCAGGTGCTCGACGAGGCTGCAGCCGCGCCGCAGGTCGAAGGCCACCCCGCAGGCCCCGAGGGGCGAGACCAGCAGGACCGGGGCCCCGCGCAGGCGGGCCGACGGGTGGACGGCGTAGCGGTAGGTGCTCACCTGCCCCGCGCGGGCCAGGCCGTGGGCGCGCCCGACCGACCACGCGCCGCCGGGGTCGTCCGGACCGGTGTCGATCGCGACGCGGGGCATCCGGCGCAGGTCGGCGATCGGCCCCTCGAGCACGCGGTCGCGGACGTTGACCAGGGCCCGCGCGAGCGTCCCAGGACTGATCACGTGCACCCCTCCGCCGGCGTCGTCCTCCCGGACCTGCGTGATCGTGCCATCCGGCGTCCCGGTGTGCCGGGCCGCCGCGGTCCGGGCCGCCGTTCAGCCCTGGCGGACGACGCCCGCCGCGCGGAGCTTCTCGACGCGGTCGGCGTCGAGTCCCCAGTCGGTGAGGGCCTCGACGGTGTGCTGGCCCGGGGTTGGTGGCGGCGTCGGTGCGGCGCTCGGGGTGCGGTCGAAGCGCGGCGCCGGGGCCGGCTGGCGGACGCCGAAGGCCTCGGTGATCGTCCCGCGGGCGCCGATGTGGGGGTGCTCGGCCGCCTCCTCCATCTCGAGGACCGCGGCGACGCAGGCGTCGGTCGGCTCGAGGTCGGCGGCCCACTCGTCGCGGGTGCGGGTCGCGAACACCTCGGCCAGCCGGGCGGTGAACTCCGGCCAGCGCGCCAGGTCCCACTGGTTGGTGGCGACGTCCTCGCCGTCGAGCCCCAGCCCCGCCATGAGCGCGGCGTAGAACTGCGGCTCGATGGCGCCGACGGCCACGTAGCGCCCGTCGGCGCAGCGGTAGGTCTCGTAGAACGGGGCGCCGCCGTCGAGCAGGTTGCGCCCGCGCGGGTTCGGCCACAGGCCCTGCGCGCGCATGCCGTACGTCATCGCCATCTGCAGCGCGCCGCCGTCGACGATCGCCGCGTCCACGGTCTGCCCGCGGCCGGAGGTGGCCCGCTCCACCAGCGCGCCGAGGACGCCGACGGCGAGCAGCATGCCGCCACCGCCGAAGTCGCCGACGAGGTTCATCGGGATGCCGGGGGCACCGTCGGGACCCTCGACGTGCCCGACGACGCCGGCCGTGGCCAGGTAGGTGAGGTCATGCCCGGCGCGCTGGGACTGCGGGCCGTCCTGGCCCCAGCCGGTCATCCGGCCGTAGACCAGCCGCGGGTTGCGTTCCCGGCAGACGTCCGGGCCGAAGCCCAGGCGCTCGGCGACACCGGGCCGGAAGCCCTCGAGCAGCACGTCCGCCTCCGCGAC
>NZ_JBVPVA010000762.1:0-7461 GCF_055612215.1 Actinomycetospora sp.
CCGCGGGACCCGATCACGAGCAGCGACGCCCCCACGCGTCCGGCCACGTCGCAGAGCACCACGGCGGGCGAGCCCTCGAGCACCTCGACCGTCACCTCGGGCCGACGGCCCCGCGGGCGGTGGGCGACCAGTGCGTGGACCGTCGCCCGGCTGCGCACCTCGACCGCGCGCCGCACGTCGCCGCCCCGGGGCGAGGACGCGCCCGGCCCGGGGAGACCGTCGACGACCGAGACCACCAGGACGGGACGACCGGAACGGACACCCTCCTCCACGGCGTGCGCCACGGCGCCGCGGGCGCACTGGGAGTCGTCGAGACCCACGACGACCGGTCCCCGCGCCGTCCCGGTCGCCTCCCGGGGCACCAGCGTCACCGGGCACCGGGCCGAGAAGGCGCACCCGAGCGCCACGGCGCCCAGGGCGTCGGCCGGCCCGCGGCCGACGTAGAGACCGACGGCGTCGGCCGAGAGCTCGGTCAACCGCGCCACGGGCGCGCCCCGCACGACGTGGACGACGACCGGCGGGTGGTCCGACGCCCCGGCGGTCGGCGGGCCCGCGTCGAGCCCGGCCGCGACCAGCGCCCGCACCGCGCCGAGGCCGGACCGCGCGTCCTCCCGCGCCGACGACCACAGCCCGCCGAACGACGGCGGCTCCACGACGACCAGGGCCACGACGGCGTCGAGCGCGCCCAGGGCGGCGTCCCGCCGGGCGCGGGCCAGGACGTGGCGCCCGACGTCGTCGGGCGCCACCCCGACCACCAGGGTGTCGGTCACGGCCCGGTGGGGTTCACCGGCCCAGACCCTGCTCGTCCAGCCAGTCCAGGGCGTCGCGGGCGATCTCCATCCAGCCGTGGTCGATCGTCAGCGAGTGGGAACGGTCGGGGAACTCGTGCAGGTCGGTGATCGCTCCGGAGTCCCGGTACTTCTTGTACTCGGCCTTGGTGATCGCCTCCGGGACCGTCCTGTCCTGACCGCCCATCGTCAGCAGCAGCGGCCCGCGCTCGGCGTTGCGGGTGGCGACCGTCGCCGGGGAGTGCGGCGAGAAGTTCGCCGACGCGGCCTCGAACAGCGGCTTGCCCGGCGACGGGATCGCCCAGGCCGCCCACAGTTCCCGCGACTCCTCCTCGGAGACCGCGCCCGCGAACGCGTACCGGAACTGTTCCTCGGTCAGGCTCACCGCACGGTGCTTGTTCGACGGGCCGCGGAACACGGGGAACGTCGCGTGCAGCGACGACAGCGGCAGCGGGAGCACGCCCTTGAACTGCGCGGCGTCGATGGCGACCGCGGCCACGGCGAGGTCCATCCCCAGCAGCTTCTGGGCGAACATCCCGCCGAAGGAGTGCCCCACGAGGATCGGCTTGCCCGGCAGTTCCGCGATCAGCTTGGCGTGGTGCTCGACGAGGTCGTCGATGCCGACGTCCGCGACCGCGTCGGGGTTCGCCCGCGCGGCCTCGACGGTGTCGGGCTCGCCGGGCCAGCCCGCCGCGTAGGGGTCGTAGCCCGCGGCGGAGAACATCTCCATCCAGGGGGCCCACGAACTGGAGTGCAGCCACAGTCCGTGGATGAAGAGCACAGGGGTCATGACGTGGTCCTTTCGGCGTGGGAGTGCCCGGTCCGGCTCATGGCCGCCAGTAGCCGTTGGCCGCCGCGATCGTGGCGAACTCGAGGGCGACGACGTGGCCCGCGGCGATCAGCGAGTCGGGCTCGGTGGCGTACTCCTTGCGCCCGGCCTGGAGGGTCTCGAGCTCCGGCTGGATCGCGTGGATGGTGTGGCGGGCCAGCGTCAGCGCGAGCGCGCGGCCTTCCTCCGGCGTGGCCGTGACGAGGGTGCCGCCGGGGACCAGGACGAGCTCGGCGTCGGGAACACGGGTCATGAGGTCCTCCGTCTCGGGGCGATGCGAGCAGCCTGGCCCGCCGAGCGCCCCGACGATTCGGTCAACCGACTGCTCGCGCCGACGGCTGGCCCGCGGCGGCGCCGGGGCAGTCACCCGACTCAAGCCCGGGACGCCCCCACCGGGGTGGACTGGCCCCGCAGCCGGCCGCCCGAGGGAGAGCACATGGACACCGCATCGAGCGCCGACGGGCGGACCCGCGTGGTGGTGGTGGGGGCGGGCTTCGCCGGCTTCACCGCGCTGCGCCGGCTCGAGCGCCTGCTCGCGCGGCACTCCGCACACGGCGACGTCGAGCTGGTGCTGGTCACGCCGCAGGACTTCATGCTCTACACCCCGCTGCTGCCCGAGGTGGCCACGGGCGTGCTCCAGCCCCGCCACGTCGCGGTGTCGCTGCGCCGGGCCCTCCCCCGCACCACGGTGGTGCCCGGCTGGGCGACCTCCGTCGACGTCGGCGCCCGCACGGTCACCGTCGACCCCGGCGACGCGGACGGGCAGGTGACCCGCCTCGGCTTCGAGAAGCTCGTCCTCGCCCCGGGCTCGGTGACGCGGCAGTTCGACATCCCGGGGGTCGCCGAGGTCGCGCACGGGGTGAAGACGGTCAACGAGGCCCTGTTCCTGCGCGACCACCTGCTCGCCCAGCTCGACCACGCCGACGCGCTGCCCGACACCGCGGACGGCCGGGCCGAGCGCGAGGAGCGCCTCACCGTGGTCGCGGTGGGCGCGGGCTACACCAGCACCGAGCTCGTCGGCCAGCTGCAGCGGTGGCTGCACACCATCTCCGCGCGCTGGGACCGGGTCCGGCCCACCGACGTCCGGTGGCTCCTGCTCGACATCAGCCGCACCGTCCTGCCCGAGCTCGGGCCCCGGCTCGGGGCCGCGGCCACCGCGGTCCTGCGGCGACGCGGGGTGGACGTCCGGCTCGGGACGACCGTCACCGCGGCGACCGACCGCGCGGTCACCCTCACCGACGGCACCACCGTCCCCACCCGGACCCTGATCTGGGGGGCCGGCGTGGTCGCCAGCCCGCTGATGGCCACGCTGGGCACGCCGACCGTCCGGGGTCGCCTGGTCGTGGACGCGGCGCTGCGGGTCAGCGGGCTCGACGGCGTCTGGGCCGCCGGTGACGCCGCGGCGGTGCCCGACCTGACCCGGCCCGACGGCGCCGTGACGCCCCCGACCGCGCAGCACGCGCAGCGCCAGGGCGTCGTGCTGGCGCGGAACGTCGTCGCCGCGCTCGGGCTCGGCCGCGCCCGCCGCTACGCCCACCACGACCTGGGGCTCGTGGCCGACCTGGGCGGCCGCGACGCCGTCGCGAACCCCGTCGGCATCCCGCTGACCGGGGTGCCCGCGAAGGTGGTCACCCGCGCCTACCACCTGCTCTCGGTGCCCGGCGCCGCGAACCGCGTCCGCCTCGTGACCGACTGGGCCCTCGGCGCACTCCTGGCTCCGCAGACCGTCCGGCTCTCGGGCGTCCGCGCCGACGACGCCCTGATCCCGGCCGCGCAGCGCACGGCCATCTACGGCGGGGTCGGGTCGTCGTGACCGCCGCGCACCGCTCTCGAGGGGCCCGCCGGCCCGCCCCGGCGCTCAGCCCGCCGGCACCGGGCCGTCGACGTCGTCCCGGCGCCGGACCCGCAGGCGGGCGGTGCTGGACTCGCGGAGCGGCACCAGGCGACCGGCCTTGCCGAGCCCGAAGGGCGGCATGTTGCCGTAGATCGCCTCGTACTGCCCGGCCTTGACCAGGTACGTCTCGTGCCAGATCCCGGTCCGGGCGTTGCGGCGGTAGTAGTTGCGCCAGGCGGCGAGGTGGGGGTCGTCCTGGTCGCGGGCGAACGCCTCGAGGTGCTCGAACGACCGCCAGTACTGGACGATCACCGGGAAGCCCATCGTGTAGCCGAGCAGACCCTTTTCCGGGTGCGCGACGAGGTGGTCGAGCATGTGCCTCATCCCGCGACGACCGCCGAGGTCGAGGAAGGTCCGGATCGGGTGCCGTGGATCGAACCGCGCGCCGATCAGGAACACGACGAAGTCGCCGTCGATCTCGGCCGTCCTCCGGTCCTGCCCCGTCGTTTCCATCGCCCACCTCCGCGTATCACACTGTGTCAAGGGAACGTCGCGACACCTTGGGGCGCAAGCACCCGAACGACCCAGGGAGATGACGATTTCGTAGCTCAGCGTGAGATCAGGGAGGTCGCCGACCCGTCACGGCGGCCAGGCGTCCACGGCCGTCACGCCACGCGCGCCTCGATCAGATGCGGTCCGGACGGCAGTGCCGAGGCGTCGTGCGGTGCGAGGCCGGCGGCGTCCAGCAGGGCGGTGAACTCGCTCCAGGTGCGTTCCCGGCCGCCCACATAGGCGAGCATGATCAGGTCCAGCAGCGCCCCCGGGACGAGGGCGGGATCCTCCGTCGCGTGGTCGGGCAGGACGATCTCGACGATGGCCAGGCGGGCCCGCGGCCCCATCGCGTCCCGGCATCGGGTCAGGATCGTGCGGCAGCGATCGTCGTCCCAGTCGTGCAGCACACTCTTGAGCAGGTAGACGTCGCCACCGTCCGGCACGCTCGCGAAGAAGTCGCCCTCGACGATCCGGCACCGGTCGCCGACGCCCTGCTCCGCCAGGTACGCAGCCGCGAGCCGGGCGACCGAACGACGCTCGTAGAGCACCCCCGACAGCCGGGGATGGGCCCGCAGGACGGCAGCCACGACGGTGCCGACGCCGCCACCGACGTCGACGACGGTGGACGCGTCGGCGAACAGCTCCGCCGTGGCGAGGTCCCGAGCGACGAGCAGGGAGCGGGCGCGCATCCGCGCCGAGCCGCTGGCTTCGGCCTCCGGATGGGTCGTGTAGTAGTCGAAGACCGGCTGCCCGTACACCGCGTCGAACCCGGGTTGGCCGGTGCGCACCGTGTGCAGCAGCTCGCCGAAGGCCCGGTACATCTCCTCGCCGAAGTTCAGGACGATCGCGCGGGTGTCACCCGGCGCGTCCCGTCGGAGGCAGGTGCCCGCGTCGTTCAGGGCGAACCGGCCGTCGGTCGCCTCGGTGAAGACACCGCTCGCGATCAGTGCCCGGACGACACGGGCCAGTTCGTCGGGTCGGGCGCCGACGGCGTCGGCGAGGGCGCCCGCGTCGAGCGGACCCGCCGCCAGCGCGTCGGCGACGCCGAGCTCGGCGGCCACGTACAGCGCCCGGGACAGCTGGTACCCCTGCGCCATCCTCACGATCGCCTGCTCCACAGATGGGCCCATCCCACGAACGCTAGGAGGACCGCCCGTGGACGGGAAGGGGCGGTCCTCGTCCACCGCCGTGTCCCCCGATCGACGGACACCGTGTCCTCCGCAGGACCAGCTCCTCGGCGGACGGGAAGGCGCCGAGACCGGGACCACCCTGGTCGTCGTCAGCACGCCACGTCCGACATCACGGACGCCCCCACCCGACCCCACCAGGAGCCCGTCATGCGCCTCGCCCTCGCCGTCGCCTCGATCAGCGCTGCCGCCGCACTCGCCCTCGGGGGCGCCGTACCGGCCCTCGCGGCAACGAACGAGCCCGGGCCGACCGCCGCGGCCGAGACCGTCCCCGGCGCTGCGACCGGCGCCGCGAGCACCGGCGGAACCGGCGCGACCGTGACCGGCGCCGACGCGGCCCTGCCGATCGCGCTCGGTGGCCTGGGCCTCGCGGTGCTGGCCGGAGGCGGGGGCTATCTGGTGGGCCGTGGCCGTCGGGACCCCGAGGAGCACGACGGCGTCGAGGACGCGGTCCCCGCCCGGCCTGGTGTCCGCCGAGAGGACGTCGACCGGGACGAGGCCGTCCACGCCCTGCCGCCGTACTGCCTGTGGTACTGACCCACGCGGCGCGGACGGAGTCGGCTCAGCCCATCCGCACGACGTCGGAGGTCCCGAAGCGATCGGCGACGAGCTGCTTGACCCCGCGGGGGAAGTCCTGCTCGCAGGCGAGGTGGGTCGGGATCATCTTCCGCAGGGCGTCCGGGTCGCCCGCGAACGCGCCGGCGCACAGCTCCGGGGCGACGTTGGCGAGCGCGAGGATGCCCCCGGCGCACCCGAGGGCCCCGGTCAGCGGCAGCAGCGCCGGGTTGCCGGTCCACAGCGGACCGGCGTAGGTCTCGACGGTCGCCAGCAGCCGGGTCGCGTCGCCCGAGGAGTCCTTGCACCCCGCCACGGGCAGCGTCGACAGGACCTCGACCGGGATGCCGGGGGGTGAGACGGCCGGGAAGTGGTAGGCCAGCAGCGGCAGGTTCCCGGCGGCCTCGGCGAGCGCACGGTAGTAGGACGCGGCGTCGACGAGCCCGCGCGGGCTCCGGGCGATCACCGCGTCGACCCCGGTGTCGACGGCCCGCGCGGTCACCCGTGCGGCCTGGTGGGTCGACGCGGCGCCGGTGCCCCCGACGACGACGGTGTCCCCGGCGGCCTCCCGGACCGCGGCGAAGAGCCGCAGTCGTTCGTCGTCGTCGAGGGCGTCGGCCTCCCCGGTGGTGCCCGCGACGACCAGGGCGTCGACGCCGAGGTCGACGAGCCGTACGGCCAGGTCGGCCGTCCCGGCGTAGTCGACCTGGCGGTGCACGTCGAACAGGGTCACGAGGGCGACCCCGATGCCGTGGAAGACGGGGGCGGCGGGCTGCATCGAGGACCTCCGGGTCGTGGTCAGTGGGATTCGCGCGGCGGGGCGGAGCCGCTGCCGCCGACGAGGAAGTCGAGGTCGGCGCCGCGGTCGGCCTGCAGCACGTGCTCGGTGTAGAGCCGCGTCCAGCCCCGCTCGGCCGGCGGCTCCGGGGGCTGCCAGGCCGCAAGGCGGCGGGCGAGCTCGTCGTCGTCGACCAGCAGCTCGAGGCGGCGTTCTCCGACGTCGAGGAGGATCTCGTCGCCGGTCTCGACCAGGGCCAGCGGCCCGCCGACGGCGGCCTCGGGGGCCACGTGCAGCACGACGGTGCCGTAGGCGGTCCCGGACATCCGGCCGTCGGAGATCCGGACCAGGTCGCGCACCCCCTGCGCGATGAGCCGGCGCGGCAGCCCGACGTTGGCGACCTCGGGCATCCCGGGGTAGCCGCGCGGCCCGCAGTAGCGGATGACGAGCACCGTGGTCTCGTCGACGGGCAGGTCGTCGTCGTCCGCGACGGCGCGGTAGTCCTCGGGCGAGTCGAAGACCAGGGCCCGGCCGCGGTGGCGCATCAGGTGTGGCGAGGCGGCGGACTGCTTGATCACGGCGCCGTCGGGGGCGAGGTTGCCGCGCAGCACGGCGGTCCCCGTGCCGGCGGGCTGGACGGGCCGGTCGAGGGGGCGGATCACCTCGCGGTTCCAGCACGCGGCGTCGGCGATGGCCCCCTTGAGCGTGTCGCCCGCGACGCTCGGGCGGTCGAGGTGGAGCAGGTGCGCGATCTCCCGCATCACCGCGGGCAGGCCGCCCGCGTAGCAGAGGTCCTCCATGAGGAAGCGCCCCGAGGGCTCGAGGTCCACCAGGGTCGGCACGTCGCGCCCGGCGAGCGCCATCAGGTGGACGACCGCGTTGGTCGAGCCGCCGATGGCCGCGTTGACCCGGATCGCGTTCTCGAACGCCTCGCGGGT
>NZ_JBVPVA010000782.1:0-8860 GCF_055612215.1 Actinomycetospora sp.
ACCCGCGAGGAGGTCATGGACGCGTTCCGCGACTTCCAGAAGGGCCGCCTGGGGGCGGTGCCGGCCGAGCGGGTGGCGCACGCCGGGGCGTCGCGGGGCGTGCGGACGACCTAGCTCCTCAGTGCTCGGCCATCCACCGGCGCGTGAACTCGTCCTCGGCGTCGAGCAGCGCGCCGACCTGCTCGTTGACGACCGACTCGATCTTCCCGGCCACGAACGGCACCGGCACCTCGGCGCTGCCGTCGACCGTGCTCTCCGAGCCACCCTCGACGTCGTGCAGCGACTGGCGGCCGGTCAGCTTGCCGGGCAGCCCGCGCACGGTCACCTCGAACGTGCCCCGGTAACCGCCGCCGGCCTCCGGGGTCCAGGTCTCGACCCGGTCGAGCACCAGGTCGCCGCCGGTGAACTTCCGCATGACCGACGGCAGGAACTGCACGTCCACGGAGTGCCGGAGCTTGAGGCGCGCGCCGGAGTCGTCGACGGTGCGCTCGAGCAGCGCCGGATCCTTCCCTCCGAGTTCCTTCAGCCGTGCCTCGAGATGGTCGGCGTCGACCAGCACGCGGTACACGGACTCGGCGTCGGCATCCCAGCCGGCACGGTGGGAGATCGTCTGGGCCACGAGTCAGGAGGCTACCGTCGTGGGCGTGTCCAGCCCGACCACGAGGCTCGCGCCGTCGCCCTCCGCGACCCCGCTCGCCGCCCTGACGACGCTGCGCCTTGGCGGGCCGGCGCGCCGACTCGTCCGCGCCGGGACCGCCGAGGAGATCGTCGCGGCGGTCCGGGCGGCGGACGCGGCCGGTGAGCGGCTGCTCGTCGTCGGCGGCGGCTCGAACCTCGTGGTCGGCGACGACGGGTTCGACGGCACGGTGGTCCACCTGGAGTCCCGCGGGCACACCGTCGAGCGGCACGACGGCGAGGCGCTGCTGTGCGTCGAGGCCGGGCAGGACTGGGACGAGCTGGTCGCCGCGACGGTGGACGCGGGTCTCGGCGGGCTCGAGTGCCTGTCGGGCATCCCCGGCTGCGCGGGCGCGACCCCGGTACAGAACGTCGGGGCCTACGGCGTCGAGATCGCCGACCTGCTCGTCGACGTGACCCTCCACGACCGCGCCACCGACGAGGTCGTCACCGTCCCGGCCGCCGACCTCGGGCTGGACTACCGGACGAGTCGGCTCAAGCACGGTGGGGCGACGGGGGACGGTGGCGGGGCCCGCGAGGTCGTGCTGGCCGTCCGCTTCCGGCTGACCACCGACGGCCTCTCCGCGCCGATCCGCTACGCCGAGCTGGCCCGCACCCTCGGGGTGGAGCCCGGCGAGCGCGCGCCGCTGGCCGACGTCCGGGCGGCCGTCCTCGGCCTGCGCCGCGGCAAGGGCATGGTCCTCGACGAGGCCGACCACGACACGTGGAGCGCCGGCTCCTTCTTCACCAACCCGGTCGTCGCGCCCGCCGTCGCCGACGAGGTCGCGCGCCGCGCCGCCGCCGCCGACCAGCGCCCCGTTACGGCCTGGCCGACCGCCGACGGCCGGGTGAAGCTCTCCGCCGCCGCGCTCATCGAGCGTGCCGGGGTCCCGCGCGGGCACCCCGGCCCCGACGCCGGGGTCCGGGTCTCCACCCGTCACACGCTCGCGCTGACCAACCGTGGCGGCGGGACGACGGCGGAGCTGCTGGCCCTCGCCCGGGACGTCCGCGGCCGCGTCGAGGAGGCCTTCGGGGTGCGTCTCGTGCCGGAGCCTGTGCTCGTCGGGTGCGCGCTGGACTGAACGGGCGAGCGCACGCCGTCAGGTGATTCGTCCGCGACGTGGGACACACCAGTGACGGGGTTCGGGTCGGCGTCGTTGTGTCATCCGGGGGACCTGGTACGGCGGAGCGGGGACGGATGAGGACGACGGAGAAGTCGGTCGGGCGGGTGCTGCCGGCCCTCGTCGTCGCGGTCCTGGCCCTGGTGGCGGCCTGTTCGGGGGGCGGCCAGGGCGCGGGGGGAGCCCCGCCGCCGGCGCCGCCGGTGCCCGTCGTCTACGCGCCCGCCGCGAACGCCACGGAGGTGACCCCGACGACGCCGGTGTCGGTCTCCCTGCCCGACGGCCGGTTGTCCGGGGTCGCCCTGACGCCGGCCGGCGGCGCGCCCGTGGCGGGCGCGCTCGCCCCGGACGGGAAGCGCTGGACGGCCTCCGCGCCGCTGGCCTACGCCACCACGTACGCCTGGAGCGGCACGGCGACCGCCGCGGACGGGCACTCGAGCCCCCTGGGCGGCACGCTGCGCACCGTCGCGCCGCGGGCCCAGCTCGAGGCCACGCTCAACATCGGCGACGGCCGCACCGTCGGCGTCGCCGCGCCGATCGAGCTCCAGTTCGACGGCCACGTCGCCGACCGCGCCACGGCGGAGCGCGCGCTCGCGGTGCAGACCTCGACGCCCACCGAGGGCTCGTGGGCCTGGCTCCCGGACCAGGACGGCGGGTCGCGGGTCCACTGGCGGCCCAAGGAGTACTGGGCGTCCGGCACGAAGGTCACCGTGACCGCGACGCTGCTCGGGGTCGACCTCGGCGGCGGGGCGTTCGGGCGCGAGGACGTGAGCTCGCACTTCACGATCGGGCGCTCGCAGATCGTCAAGGCCGACGTGAACAGCTTCCGGATGATCGTGCTCCGCGATGGGGCGCAGGTCATGGACCTGCCCGCCTCCTACGGCGTCGACGCCGACCCGAACCGGACCACGCGCTCGGGCATCCACGTCGTCACCGAGAAGTTCACCGACAAGCGGATGGTCAGCCGCCAGTACGACTACGACGCCGTCGAGCAGTGGGCCGTGCGGATGAGCAACAACGGCGAGTTCATCCACGCCAACCCCAAGTCGGCCGCCGCGCAGGGCTCGAGCAACGTCACGCACGGCTGCGTGAACCTCTCGATCGACGACGCCAAGGCCTACTACGACACCGCGATGTACGGCGACCCCGTCGAGGTCACCGGCACCCCGATCCAGCTCTCCGCGCGCGACGGCGACGTCTACGACTGGACGGTGCCGTGGTCGACGTGGAAGGGGCAGTCGGCCCTATAGGTAGGTGGCCTTCGGCCTCGTGAGCACTTTCCCGTGTCATAGGGCGGATTACTGCTCACGAGGGCTACGCCCACCTATGGAACCGCATCCCGCTCGCCTGGTCCCGCGGCTTCATCACGACGGTGTCGATGTTGACGTGGCTCGGGCGGCTCATGACGAACGCGACGGTGGCGGCCACGTCGTCGGCCGTCAGCGGGGTGATCCCGGCGTAGACCTTGTCCGCCCGCTCGGCGTCGCCGCCGAAGCGCACCAGCGAGAACTCGGTCTCGACGGCGCCCGGCGCGATCTCGGTCAGCCGCACCGGCTGGCCCAGCAGCTCCCCGCGCAGCGTGCGGTGCAGCGCGCCCTCGGCGTGCTTGGCGGCGGTGTAGCCCGACCCGCCGTCGTAGGTCTCCAGCCCCGCGATCGAGGTGATCGTGACGACGTGCCCGTCGCCGGAGGCGATCAGCGAGGGCAGCAGCGCCTTGGTCACCCGCATCGTGCCGAGGACGTTGGACTCCCACATCCAGCGCCAGTGGTCCTCGTCGGCCTCCATGACCGTCTCGGTGCCCTTCGCGCCGCCGGCGTTGTTGACCAGGGCACGCACGTTGCCCAGGTCGCGCACCCGCTGCACGAACGTCTCGACCGACGCCGCGTCGGTGACGTCGAGGGGCAGGGCGGTGCCGCCGGTCTCGTCGGCGAGCTCGCGGAGGCGGTCGAGGCGCCGGGCGCCGAGCACGGGGTGCCAGCCGTCGGCGGCCAGGGCCCGCGCGGTCGCGGCGCCGATCCCGGAGCTGGCTCCCGTGACGACCGCGACCGGACGGTCGGAGGCGGGGGTGGGTGAGGTCACGGGTCGCCACCCTAGAGCCCGCTCCGGGCGGACGCCGCCGTCGTCCGTGCCTAAGCTGACGACCGTGATTCCGGCGGCGAGGACGGCGACGGACGGCTCACCCACCGCACGCGGGAGGGCCCGGCCGGACGGAGGCGGATCCCCGGGACCCTCGCTCCGGGCGCGCCCGCCCTCCCCGGTGCGCCGCGCCCCCCGCCGGGTCGCGGTGCTCTCGGTGCACACCTCCCCGCTCGCCCAACCGGGCACCGGGGACGCGGGCGGCATGAACGTCTACATCGTGCAGACGGCCCTCGAGATGGCGCGCCGCGGCGTCGAGGTCGAGATCTTCACCCGCCAGACGTCGTCGGACCTGCCCCCGGTCGCCGAGCTCGCGCCGGGCGTCCTCGTCCACCACGTCGTCGCCGGCCCGTTCGGCGGACTCGGCAAGGAGGACCTGCCCAGCCAGCTGTGCGCGTTCACGGCGGGGGTGCTGCGCGACGAGGCCGCGCAGGAGCCCGGGTGGTTCGACGTCGTCCACAGCCACTACTGGCTCTCCGGCCAGGTCGGGTGGCTCGTGCGCGACCGCTGGGGCGTCCCGCTCGTGCACACCGCCCACACCCTGGCCAAGGTCAAGAACGCCTCGCTCGCCGCGGGCGACCGCCCCGAGCCGCTGCCGCGGGTGGTCGGCGAGGAGCAGGTGGTCGCCGTGGCCGACCGTCTCGTGGCCTCGACGCCGGCCGAGGCCGAGGCGCTCGTCGCCCAGTACGGGGCGGACCCCGACGCCGTGCGGACCGTCGCGCCCGGCGTCGACCTGGAGACCTTCACCCCGGACCTCGACCGGGGCCTCGCCCGCACCCGGCTGGCCCGCGAGGCCGGCGTCGCGATCTCCGACGACGACGTCGTGCTCGCCTTCGTCGGGCGCATCCAGCCGCTCAAGGCTCCCGACGTGCTGCTGCGCGCCGCCGCCGAGATGATCGCCCGGCGCCCGGAGCTCCGCGGCCGGCTGCGGGTCCTCGTCGTCGGCGGCCCGTCGGGGTCGGGTCTCGACCGCCCGCGCGCCCTCGCCGGGCTCGCCGCGGACCTCGGGATCGCCGACGTCGTGCGCTTCCTCGCCCCGCGCTCCGGTGCGGCGCTCGCCGAGGTCTACCGCGCGGCCGACGTCGTCGCGGTCCCCAGTCACTCCGAGTCGTTCGGCCTCGTCGCGCTGGAGGCGCAGGCGTGCGGGACGCCGGTGGTGGCGGCCGCCGTCGGGGGCCTGCCGGTGGCGGTCGCTGACGGCCGGTCGGGCCTGCTCGTCGCCGACCACGCGCCGTCGTCGTGGGCCGACGCCCTCGAACGCGCGGCGCTGGACCGCCGGTTGCGGGGCCGGCTCGCGGCCGGTGCCGTCGAGCACGCGACGGTGTTCTCCTGGGACCGCACGGCGGACGCCCTGCTGGCCACCTACGCCGAGGCCATGGCCGCCCGCCGGGCCGGCGCGACGCTGCAGGGGGTGGCGGTGTGACCGACCTCGCCGGTCTCGAGGAGGTCGTGGTCGCGGCCCTCGACGAGCGCGAGCTCGCCTACGAGCGCCGCGACGCGGGCTCGTTCTTCGTGACGCTGCCCGGGACGAAGAAGCTCCAGACCAACTGTTGGCTGGTGCTCACCCCGCACGCCCTGCTCGTCGAGGCGTTCGTCTGCCGGCGCCCGGACGAGAACCACGAGGGCGTCTACCGCTGGCTCCTGCAGCGCAACTCCCGGCTCTACGGCGTGCACTACACGCTCGACGACGTGGGCGACATCCACCTCGTCGGGCGGGTCGCGCTGCACGCGATCACCGACGACGAGCTCGACCGCGTCCTCGGCCAGGTCCTCGACGCCGCCGACGGCGACTTCAACGTGCTCCTCGAGCTGGGCTTCGCCTCGTCGATCCGCCGTGAGTGGGCCTGGCGCGAGTCGCGCGGCGAGTCGCTGGCGAACCTGCGGGCGTTCTCGCACCTGGTGTCCGGTTCCGACGAGGGCTGATCCCGGCCCGTGCGGGCGATCCGCTCGGCATGACCGGCCGCGTACGGGCGGGTAGGTTGGCGTGACCCAGCGCACCGACACCCCCTGCGGTGCGCGTGTCCTGGCTCATCGAGGAGACCCTGTATGACCGTGCGCAGCCCCTTCGCCGACCTCGACATCCCCGACGTCGGGCTGCCCGAGTTCCTGTTCTCCGACATCACCGACCACGCTGACTCGATCGCCGTGATCGACGGGTCCACCGGGGCGCAGATGACCTTCGCCGAGCTGGCGGACGGTGTCGACCGCTTCGCCGCGGCGCTCGGCGAGCGCGGGCTGGGCAAGGGCGACGTCATCGCCCTGTTCGCACCCAACAACCCGTACTACCCGGTGGTCTTCCACGGCGGTCTGGCGGCCGGCGTCGCCGTCTCGACGGTCAACGCGCTCTACACCCCCGACGAGCTCGCCTTCCAGCTGCGCGACTCCGGCGCGAAGGTCCTCGTCACGGTCTCCGCGTTCCTCGACCGCGCCCGCGCCGCGCTGCGCGAGGAGGGCCTCGCCGTCACCGAGGTGGTCCTGCTCGACGACGCCCGCGACGAGGCGTCGACCCCGATGCCCGAGAACACCCTCGCGGACCTGCTCACGACGACCGCCGAGCGCCCCACGGTCGAGGTGACCGGCGATGACGTGGCGGCCCTGCCCTACTCCTCGGGCACCACCGGGCGGGCCAAGGGCGTCGTGCTGACGCACCGCAACCTCGTCGCCAACCTGCTGCAGGTCCAGGCGGTCGGCACGCACGTGACGTCGTCGACGAAGATCCTCGCGGTTCTCCCGTTCTTCCACATCTACGGCATGACCTGCATGATGAACCAGGGCATCCACGCGCGGGCGACGGTCGTGACGATGCCGAAGTTCGACCTCGCGGAGTTCCTGCGGATCATCTCGGAGTACCAGGTCGACCGGGTCTACGTCGCTCCGCCGATCGCGGTGGCCCTGGCCAAGCACCCGATGGTCGAGCAGTACGACATCGACTGCGTCGACATCGTCTTCTCGGGCGCGGCGGCCCTGGACGCCGAGCTCGGCCACGCCATGGGCAAGCGCCTCAACTGCACGGTGCTGCAGGGCTACGGCATGACCGAGCTGTCGCCGGTCAGCCACTGCATGCCCGACGACCGCCCCGAGATCGACCTGTCCTCGATCGGCCTCGCGCTGCCGAACGTCGAGTGCAAGCTGGTCGACCCGGAGACCGGCGAGGAGGGCTCGCGCGGCGAGCTGTGGGTGCGCGGCCCGAACGTCATGCGCGAGTACCTCAACAACGCCGAGGCGACGTCCTCGACGCTGGACGAGGACGGCTTCCTGCACACCGGCGACGTCGCGACGGTGACCGACGAGGGCGTCTTCTACATCGTCGACCGCGTCAAGGAGCTCATCAAGTACAAGGGCTACCAGGTGCCGCCGGCCGAGCTCGAGGCCCTGCTGCTCGCCAACGACTCGATCGCCGACGCCGCCGTCATCGGGGTCAAGGACTCCGACGGCGAGGAGATCCCGAAGGCGTTCGTGGTCAAGCAGCAGGGCGCGGAGATCTCCGAGGACGAGGTCATGTCGTTCGTGGCCGAGCGGATCGCGCCGCACAAGAAGGTGCGGGTCGTGGAGTTCATCGACGAGATCCCGAAGTCCGGGTCCGGGAAGATCCTGCGCAAGGACCTCCGTGCCCGCGAGACCGCGTCGGCCTAAGGTCGCTGACCAGCGCCACAACGCCTCTGACTTGCAGCAACGGCGAATGTCCGTTGTGAGGTCTCCGTAGGCGTTGGGGCGCTGCGTCGTTCTGGGGCGGAATCCAGTGGCACGGACCGGATCTTGCATAGTCGATCAAGCCTCACCGCCGAGCCACCGCCTGGCGCCGGAGCAGTGGGGCCTCATCCACGACGGCGCGCCCGAGGGCTGCCAGACCGCCCGCACAGCCGCAAGCGCCCACCAACCAGCACCACGCCAGCCATCGAGGAGCGGGGCGCTTGCACCCGCACGACCGGTCCGGCAGGGCAGCGCCCGCGCCGCCGAGGGAGAGGCCCCGAAGCGGCACGCGTCGAGGCGGCGAGGGTGAGACGGCAGACAATCAGCTGCCATAGGTTGTTGCTTCAAGTAAAATTGCTACAAAGAGCACGCGGCAATGAGAAGGGAGAAGCTGATGACGAGCGCAACGTCGCCTTCGAGGATTCTGGAGATCACCAAGGCGCACCTGGAGGAGGAGTCGTCCCGGCTCTTCCGACGGACCTGGCTCGCCATGGTCGGTGAGAGCGCCCTCATCGGCGCCCTCAGCGCGGTCGGGATCATCGCTGTCCTCGGCAGCACCGCTGAGACCGCGACCGTCGCCGGCTTCACCCTCGGCCTCCCGCAGTTCACCGCTCTGGGCGTCGCCGCCATGGCGATGCTGCTGGCCCTGCCGAACAAGTTGGCACTGCGACGGGTGGCCGTCGTGAAGGCGATCAGCTTCGCGGCACTGTTCGTCGCAGGAGCCGTTTACTACCCAGTTGGCGCGTGGGCGGTCAACATGCCGGGAGCGCTCCTGGCCGCGGCCGTAGCCCTCGCCGGCATGGCCGAGTTCATCCTCCTCGGGAGCGCCAACTTCGTCTCCGAACCGAGCGCTCCCGCCAACGAGGACCGCTGACCGCTCCCTCGAGACCCCGAGGGCCGCGGCCAGGTCCACGCCGAATCGGTAGCAGGTGCGGTCCTGCTGCCGTCTGACGCGGAACGCGGAACCACCAGGGAACGGACCGCCCGTCACTGCGATGTCCGTCGCCTGTACTTCTTGGTGGAACCGCTGCGAACCAAGGTCGTTCAAGACCCTGCGCAAGGACCTCCGTGCGCGGGAGCAGGCTCCCGCGTCGGGCCGCTGGCCTGGTCCGCGGCGACCCGGCACCATCTCGGACGTGAGCAACAGCGGCGGTGACTCCGACAGCGTCCTCTCGCTCTGGTCCGAGGGCTCGGTGCTCTGCATCGGGTGTCGCGGCTCGGTCCTGTCGATCGGCTCC
>NZ_JBVPVA010000323.1:0-6653 GCF_055612215.1 Actinomycetospora sp.
TCGTCGCGGTGTTCGCCGGCGACCACGGGGTCCACGCCCGGGGCGTGACGCCGTGGCCGCAGGAGGTCACCCACCAGATGGTCACCAACTTCCTCGCCGGCGGGGCCGCGGTGAACGCGTTCGCCCACCAGGTGGGGGCGGAGGTCGTCGTGGTGGACGTCGGGGTGGCGGCCACGCTGGACGAGGCGCCCGGCCTGCTGCCGCGCAAGGTCCGGCGCGGGACCGCGGACATGACGGCCGGTCCGGCGATGAGCCGCGACGAGGTCCGCGCGGCGGTCGTGGCCGGGGTGGAGGTGGCCCGCGACCTGGTCGCCGCGGGCAACCGGCTGCTGGTCACCGGGGACATGGGGATCGCGAACACGACGGCGTCGGCGGCGCTGGTGTGCGCGTTCACCGGGGCGGCGCCGGAGGTGGTGACCGGCCGCGGCACGGGGATCGACGACGCGACGCTGGCCCACAAGACGGCGGTCGTCCGCGAGGCGCTCGCGCGGCACGGGTTGCTGCCGGCCCCCGTTCCGAGCGAAGGGCCCCATCAGTCGGATAGAGCGACCGAAGGGGCCCCTCGCTCAGAACCGGGGCTGCCCGCCGAGCGCGACCCGCTGGGCGCGCTCGCCGCGGTCGGCGGACTCGAGATCGCGGGGATCGCGGGACTGCTCCTCGGCGGGGCGGCGCTGCGCACGCCCGTCGTCGTCGACGGGGTCGTCGCCGGCGCGGCGGCCCTGGTCGCCGCCGCCCTGGCCCCGACTGCGTCACACGCGTGGCTGGCCGGGCACCGTTCGGTCGAGCCTGCCCATACCCTGGCGTTGACCCACCTGGGGCTCGAGCCGCTGCTCGACCTCGGGCTGCGGGTCGGCGAAGGGACCGGAGCCCTCCTGGCGGCTCCGTTGGTCGCCGCCGCGGCGCGGGCGCTCGGGGAGGTCGCGACCTTCGACGCGGCGGGGGTCGCCAGCAAGAACGACGGAGCCGTGTGATCCGTAGGACCGGAGGACGACCCATCGTGGCGAGCACGCTCTACCCCGTCGGTCTCGACCTGGCCGGACGGCGCGTCGTCGTCGTCGGCGGCGGGTCGGTGGCGCAGCGGCGGGTGGCGGGGCTGCTCGAGGTCGGGGCCGACGTCGTCGTCGTGAGCCCCGCCGTCACCACCGCGCTCGAGGCCGTCGTCGAGTCGCGCGAGATCACCTGGGAGCCCCGGGAGTACGCGGCCGGCGACCTCGACGGCGCCTGGTACTGCGTCGCGGCCACCGACTCCCCGGAGGTCAATGCGGCCGTCGCCGAGGCCGCCGAGGAGCGCCGCGTGTTCTGCGTGCGCGCCGACGCCGCCGAGGCCGGGACCGCGGTGACGCCCGCCGTCGGGCGCTACGACGACGTGACCGTGGGCGTGCTCGGCGGCGGCGACCCGCGGCGGGCAACCGGCGTGCGTGACGGTGTCGTCGAGGCCCTGCGCACCGGCACGCTGGCCGACCGGCGGCACCGGGCGGTCAGCCCGGGCGTGACGCTCGTCGGCGGCGGGCCCGGCGATCCGGGCCTGATCACCGTGCGGGGACGCCAGGCGCTGGCGCAGGCCGACGTCGTCGTGACCGACCGGCTCGCCCCGCAGCGTCTGCTGGACGAACTGCCGCCCGACGTCACCGTCATCGACGCCTCGAAGCTGCCCCGCGGGCGGTACATGAGCCAGGACACCATCAACGCGGTGCTCGTCGACGAGGCGAAGGCCGGGAACCGGGTGGTGCGGCTCAAGGGCGGCGACCCCTTCGTCTTCGGCCGCGGCTACGAGGAGATCCAGGCGTGCGCGGCCGCCGGGATCCCGGTCGAGGTCGTGCCCGGCGTGACCAGCGCGATCTCGGTGCCCGCCGTCGCCGGGATCCCGGTGACGCACCGCGGCGTGACGCACGAGTTCGTCGTCGTCTCGGGGCACCTGCCCCCGGGCCACGAGCAGTCGCTGGTCGACTGGGACGCGCTCGGGCGGCTGACCGGCACGGTCGTGCTGCTCATGGCCGTGGAGAACATCGGGGCGATCGCCGAGGCGCTCGTGGCGGGCGGGCGGGACCCCGAGACCCCCGCGGTCGCGGTGCAGGAGGGCGGACTGCCGGGGGAGTCGATCGCCCGCTCGACGCTCGCGAAGCTCCCCGGCGCGATCGCCGACGCCGGCGTCCGGCCCCCGGCGGTGATCGTGATCGGCGAGGTGGGTGCGCTCCGCGCCGGTGGGCACTTCCCGGTGCCATGACACCCGAGGGTGCTCACGGGCGGGCGGCGCACCTAGTCGTGATCGTGCTTCTGCTCGTCCCGCAACTGGTCCTGCGCCGCCTCCGTCGCGGTCTGCACCGTGATGCTCCCGAAGGCCCCGCGTCCGGACACCTGGACCTCCGGCGCTCCGGGCGGCCCGGGCGCGCAGGCCGCGTCGCAGTCGGTGCTGCCGAAGATCGTCGTCCCGGAGGTCGTCGCGTGCACGCCGTCGGGGACCACAACCTTCGTCGAGCCGAACAGCACGCCGACCTGCACGGATGACTCCCCCGGCGTGACCTGCACGACGCGGCTGCCGAAGACCGCCGCGCCCTGGTCGGCGGTCGCGACGCCGGGAGCGACGATCGCCACCACGGCGATCACGACGGCGCCGACGAGCCCCTGCAGGCCCCGCTTCCGGCCGCGGCGGTACTCGGGCGTGCGGGTGTCCTCGTGCCAGGCCGGGGCGGGATCGGCCGTCGTCGGTCGCTCGTCGGGAGCCGGGGCCGGCGCGGCGGCGGGGGCGGTGTCGTCCGGGAGGTCGGCGACGAGCGGCTCGAGCTCGCGGCGGTACCGCGCGGCGTAGGCGGCCTTCGCGCGCTCGTCGTACTCGACGAGGGTGATCATGCCGGCGTCGTGGGCGGCCCGGAGCCGGTCGTCGATCTCACGGCGTTCCCGGTCACCGATGCGCAGCTCAGAGCTCTCCGCCTCCACGCCGCCATCCTGGCCCGTGGCCGGGGCGGTCGCGAGAGGGGCCTCACGGCGCGGGCTGGCAGGAGGGGCACCACCACACCTCCCGGGCGTGGGTCGCTCCGGTCGCGGGTCGGAACCGGACGAGCGTGCCGCACCGTCGGCACGGGCGGTTCGACCGCCCGGTGACCCAGTGGTTCTCGCCGCGGCGCCTCACGCCGGTCGTCGTCATGCCGGTCCCGTGCTCGAGGCTGTGGGTGATCATCCGACGGCCGAGGGCCAGCAACGGCTCGAGCTCGACGTCCCCGACCGGCGTCCACGGCCACCGTCCCCGCAGGAAGCACAGCTCGACGGCCCAGAGGTTGCCGAAGCCGGCGACGCCGCGCTGGTCGAGCAGCGCCTCGACGAGCGGTGTCGACGGGTCCCGGCGCAGGCGACGCACCGCCTCCGCGGTGTCGAACTCGGCCTGGGTCGCGGTCGGCTGCCCCGCGAGCACGTCCGGGCCGAGGTGCCCGACGACACGGTGCTCGTCGCGCGTCTCGAGCAGCTCGAGGACGGGGACGCCGAGCCCGACGAGCGAGACGCCGGAGTCGAGGGTGAGCGCGGCCCGGAGCTTCGGCACCAGGTGGCCGGGCAGGGCGGGCCGACCGTCGTCGCGGTGCTTGCGGATCAGCGTCCACGAGCCGTCCAGGCGCAGGTGGCTGTGCAGGGTGAGGTGGCGGCCGTCGCGCTCCATCCGGGTCAGCAGGTGCTTGCCGTGCGCGCGGGTCTCGGCGAGGCGGGCGCCGCGCAGGTCGGACCCGGCGACGGCGGGGTGGCGCAGGTCGGCGCGGACGACGGTGGTGCCGGCCAGGGTCGAGAGGCGTGCCGCGATCCGGTGCACCGCGTCGCCCTCCACGGGGCCGGGCTACCCGCTCCGCGGTGGGCGACGAAGTGGATTCGACGACGTGGGTTTACTGCCACTGGCTGCAAGCGTCGACGCTTCGCTGGCACCCGGAGGCCTCAGCGACCCAGACCCGCCCGGGCTGCCGCCCACGCCGCCGCGCCGCACACCTGCCCGGCCGGCGCCGCGGCACCCGGGTCGTCGGCCGCGGCGAGGGCACACCCGGTGCGGGCGGCCAGCCACTCGCGCACCCCGGGCAGCGCGGACACCCCGCCCCGCACCAGCAGCGGCGGACGGTCCGCGTCCGCGTCGGAGAGCAGCGCGACGATCCCGGCCCCGACCTGCTCGAGCCCGCGGGCGAACAGCGGGCCGAGGTCGGCGTGGGTGAGCCGCACGACGCCGGGTGCGGGGTGTTCGGGCGCGAGCACCGGTACGGCGACGTCGACGGTGCCCTCCGCGCCCAGCCGGGTCTTCGCGTCGTGCACCCCGCGCCGCAGCCAGAACCAGGCGCGGTGGGCCTCGGCGTCGCTCGAGAACCGGATGCGCTCGGCGAGGGCGGTCGGCGCGCGGTCCAGCACGAGCTGGGTCAGGGCGTCGTCGAGGGCCTCGGCACCGACCTCGAGGGTCCGGGCCGGCAGGCCGTCGCGCAGTGTCGCCGTCGTGGTCGCGGGGTCGGGCTGCTCGCGGTCGACGAGCGCGATCTCGGTGCCGCCGCCGCCGAGGTCGACCACGACCACCGGCCCCGACCCGCCGAGCCGGATCGCCGCCGCCTCCGGCCCGGTCAGCAGGGTCAGCTCGACCTCACCCCCGCCCGCGACGGCCCCGAGAGCCGCGCGGCCGGCCGCGCGCAGGGCGGCGGGCCCGGTGTCCGGGTCGGTCCACGACGCCGGGCGCAGCAGGGTCACGACGGCGGGTGCGGTGCCGCGGCGGCCCGTCTCGGCCTGCAGCACGCGGGCGATCAGCGCGGTGGCGACGTTCACCGCGGTCGTCGGGCGGGGGTAGGTCGTGAGCAGCGGGTCGTCGGCGCCGCCGGTGGCCGTCGCGAGGAACGAGCGCGCGCGGACGACGGCGGCCTGCGGGTCGGCGTGCGCGGCGTCGAGCGCCGGGCGGCCGGCGAGCACGGCGCCGTCGTCGCGGGAGAGCACGACCGAGGGAATCGTCGTGGCGCCGTCCACACGCACCGTCGTGACCCGCGTCCAGCCGTCGGCGGGGTCGACGTCGGCGGTCGCGCCCGTCGTCGTCGACGTGCCGTGGTCGACGGCCAGCACCCACCGGGGGTCTCCCATGGCCGATCACCCTAGGGGGACCCGCCCGAGGCGTCAGGGGCGCAGGCGCACCGGGAGCGCGGCGAGGGCGTGGATCAGCACGCTGTGCCGGTGGACGACCTCGGCGAGGGGGACGGCGGCCTCGAGGCCCGGGTACCGGTCGAGGAGCGCCCCGAGCGCGACCTCGCCCTCCAGGCGCGCCAGCGAGGCCCCGAGGCAGAAGTGGATGCCGTGCCCGAAGGCGAGGTGCCCGGAGGCGTCGCGGTCGACGTCGTGCAGCTCGGGGGCGTCGAAGCGCGCGGGATCACGGTTCGCGGCGGCGAGGGAGAGCGTCACGGTGGCGCCGGCCGGGATCACCACGCCGCCGAGCTCGACGTCGGTGGCGGCGAAGCGGGCCGGGGCGTTCGACACCGGCGAGCCCCACCGCAGGAACTCCTCCACCAGCGGCGCGAGCGGCTCGCCCGCCGTGCGCAGGGCCACCGCGCGGGCCCGCAGCGCCGGGTCGCGCAGCAGGGCGAAGACGCTGTTGGCGACGAGGTTCGCGGTGGTCTCGTGGCCGGCGATGAGCAGGATCATGCCCATCCCGACGATCTCCTCGTCGGTGAGCCGGTCGCCCTCGTCGGAGGCGGCGACCAGGCCGGAGAGCAGCGCGTCGTCGGGGTCGGCGCGCGTGGCGTCCACGAGCTCGGCGAGGTAGGCCGCGAGGCTCGCCGAGGCCTGCTGCTTGGCCTCCTCCGGCGAGTTGTCGATCATCGTGTTGGACCAGTGGGCGAACGCCTCGCGGTCGACCGGCGGGACGCCGAGCAGCTCGCAGATCACCGCCATCGGCAGCGGGACCGCGTAGGTCGCGACGAGGTCGACCGGCTCGTCGGGCGGGAGCGCGTCGAGCAGCGTCGCGGCGATCTGCTCGATCCGCGGGCGCAGCGACGCGACCCGGCGCACCGTGAACGCCTGCACGACGAGCTTGCGCAGCCGGGTGTGCACCGGCGGGTCGTTGAGCAGCAGCATGCGGCCCGTCGGGCCGGGGATGAGCGGCTCGGCGGGCCGCTCGGCCTCGGGCAGCAGGGCACGGGGGTCCTTGGCGAGGCGGGGGTCGGTGAACGCGGCCCGGACGTCGTCGTAGCGGGTGACGAGCCAGGTCGACCCGCCCTCGGGCAGGTCGACCTCGCGCACCGGCGCGATCTCGCGCAGGCGCGACAGGGTGGCGTTCGGGTCGGCCCAGTACTCGTCGGTGAAGACGGGTCCGGTGGCCAGGTCGGTGGTCACGCCTCCGAGTGTGTCAGCCGGGGCGTGCGCCCACGGTTGCCGCGACAGCGTGACCAGCGCCCTGTGCCTCGAGGACCTCGCCCGCCGGGACGACGGGCACTCCGGGATCCCGCCGGCTGATCCCGAGCTGTCGACACGATCTCGCCGCCGCGTCCGGCACCGGTACCCACCGACGGCGGAGTCAGAGGAGACCGACCGACGCCCCGCGCTGGAGCGTGCCGCCCGTGTGTACCCGGGCATAGGCCCCGGCGCAGGGCAGGACCCCGAAGCCGGGCACCTCGATCCGGTTGTCGGACATGAGGGTGCGGACGGCCCGGGGAGCCCGGGGG
>NZ_JBVPVA010000804.1:0-2668 GCF_055612215.1 Actinomycetospora sp.
CGACGACGAGGTCGGCCCGGTAGAGCTCGGACTTCTCGATGATCGCGTCGGTCGGGTCACCGTGGACGGCGACGGTGTCGACGTTCTTGAGGCCGGTCCGCATCGCCTCGTCGCGAGCCGCGCGGAGCGTGTCCTCGGCGGGGCTCGCGCCGATGATCTTGTAGGCCTCGTCGCCGAGCGCGCGCTCCGCCTCGGCCTGGCTGCGGTCGGTGGAGGCGTCCCGCGTCTCGTAGGCACAGATGATCATGAGTCGGGCGCCGGAGTCGGCGGCGACCTCGGCGGCGCGCACGACCGCCTTCCGGGCCGAGGACGAGCCGTCGGTCCCGACGGTCACGGTCTTGTAGTCGCCCACGATGTCCACCTTCCGTTCCACGCCGTCCCCACGCGGCCGACACGGCACCTTGCCAGACCCACCCGGGGCGCCGCGGACGACACCCCGGAGGTGTCGCCCACCTCCACCGGCGTGCTGCACATCACGACTGGGTAACGATGCGGCGCCAAGGTGGCCACGAGGTAACGACGGCCTCACGACCGCGCGATCCCAGGAGAGGTTCGGGGAGAGGCGGGGACATGGACGTTCTGGACGCGGTCGTGACCGACGGGGCCCGCGGCTCGCGGCGCGGGCGGGCGGTGGTCGCCGGCCTCGGGGTCGTCGCCGTCCTGGCGATCGCGACGGCGCTGCTCGTCGCCCTGCTCGGCGGCACGGCCCGGGCCCAGACCACCGACCCGGGACCGCAGCCCTACGGCGGCCAGCTCGAGAAGGTCGACGAGACCGACCGGGTCACCAGCGAGCAGGTCCTCGAGGTCGGGATGCTCGCGCTCGGGACGCTCAACGGCGTGGCCTTCGTGGTCGCGATGGTCGCGAGCCGTCTGCGGGGGCCCTCGACCGCGCAGACCCGGCGCGCGCTCATCGCCCGCACCGGCGCCGGGGTCGTCTCCGAGTCCCGCCGCGCGCGGCGTCAGCGCCTGCAGGGCCGTGGCACCGGACCGGTGCCCTCGCCGGCGGCGCCGGGCCCCGGCGCCCCGATGGCGGCCGCCGGCGACGGGCCGGCCGGGGGTCCGAGCGCGCAGGCCCCCCGCACGCCGCCGCCCGGCGCCGTCCCCGTCCAGGGCGGACCCGCACCTCGCGAGGGCCTGGTCCCGGCCGGACGCGCCCCGCACGGCCCGTCGGGCCCGGCGCAGGGACGCCCGGCCCCGGTGTCGCCGCCGAGCGGGGTGCCTGCGCCCGTCCACCCCCCGGCGCGCCGGTGACCACGCGTCGAACCCGCCGGTAGGGGTGCGTCCGGAGCAGCGCGTTGCGCCGCGGCGGGACCACTGGGGCGGAAGGGGCGCACTAGCCTGACCGGGAACGGGCGTCCGGCCGGGCGGAGGTCCCGCCGGCGCGCCGAACGCCCGCGCACCGAGTCGTCGACGAGGAGAGTGCCGTGACCGGCATCGTGGCCACCACCCACGACCCCGAGGGCGGGTCCGCCGCGCCCGCCGCGCTGGCGGAGCGCCTCCGCGAGGCGCGGGCCCGACTCGACCCGCCGACGGTGACCGTGCCCGCGCCCCGCAGTGCCGACGGCGTGGTGACCTCCGGGTCGGACACCGGCGCGGACGCGCCCGACGAGGACCTGGTCGCGGCCGTGGACGACCTCGCCCGGGAGCTCGAGGCCGTGGAGGCGGACGGGGCGGACGACGCCCACCGGCTGCTGTGCCGCATCGCGGGCCGGGTCGGCGACGCGGTGCCCGAGGCCGGGTGGTCGGCCGACGAGGGGCTCGACGTCGAACTGCTGCGGGCCGCCTCGGAGGCCGCGCGCGGCCTGCACGAGCGGGCCGCCGCCCTGCTCGAGCGCCTCGACGCCGAGCACCGGAACGGGTCGGCCGTGGTGGTCGACTCGGTGGCCACGACGCTGCGGGTCGTCGGGGTCGTGGCGGACCTCGAGGTGATGGAGCGCGCCCGTCGGGACCCCGAGGCGGGCCCCACGGCCTCCTGACACCGGGCGTCGGCCCCGTCGCCGACGCCCACGACCCCACCTCTCGGGTACTCGGACTCGCTCCCGGCGCACTGAGCTGGGACGATCGGGGGATGAGCGCGGTCGCGGGCGGGTCTCCGGAGGTCTTCCGGCTCCTGTACGTGTGCACCGGGAACATCTGCCGCTCGCCGTTCGCGCAGTTCCACACCCGCTTCCTGCTCGGGGCGCGGCTCGGTCCGTGGGCGCACTCCTTCGCGGTGCACAGTGCGGGGGTGTCGGCCGTCCGCGGACACGGGATGCACGAGGACACGAGGTTCCTGCTCGCGAGCCGGCGTGACCACCCCGACGTCGCCGCGTTCGCCGCCCGCCAGCTGCCCGACCGGGACGTCCTGCTGGCCGACCTGGTGCTCACCATGACCCGCGAGCACCGGTCGACCGTCCTCGGCGACGTGCCCCGGGCCCTGCCCACGACGTTCACGCTGCGCGAGTTCGCGCGGCTCCTGCGCTCGGCCGACCGCGCGGAGCTCGCCGCGCTGCCCCGCTCGCCCGTCGACCGCGCCCGGGCGCTGGTCACGCTCGCCCGCAACACCCGCGGCACCGTCCCCGCGGTGCCGGCCGAGGACGACGCGGTGCCCGACCCGGTCTCCGGTGGCCCCGAGGCGCACGCGGAGGCGGCCCGGGTGATCGACGAGTCGGTGCGGACGTTCCTGGAC
>NZ_JBVPVA010000900.1:0-6143 GCF_055612215.1 Actinomycetospora sp.
GTCGCGGACCTCGTCGCGGACCTGACGGCGGACTAGAACGGGCGCCGGCCGAGCCCGGCGGCCCGGGCGGGTGGGACGACCTCGCCCCGGGCGCGTTGTGCCGCGTCCCGCAGCACCGCCACGAGCCGGTCACCGTTGCGGCGCCCGCTGACGGGGTCGAGCCGGTCGTGCACGAGCGGGTTCGGGTGCGGCGCCCGTGAGACGGTGGCGTTCCGCAGCTGCCACGGCACGCGGCCGCGACGGTCCAGCACCGCCCACGCCTTGGCCGCCGGCGCGCCGAGCAGGACCACCTCGCGCGGCGGCGGGCCGAGCAGGTCGAGGAACTCGCCCAGCCGCGGCGCCGCGCGCACCACCTCGCCCGCGAGCCGACGGGGCTCGTGGGTCGGGTTCGCGATCCACCACGGCACGAGGTGCCAGTGCAACGTCACCTCGTGCCCGAGCCCGGCGCGGTCCGCGGCGCGGTAGAGGTTGGCCGACACCGCGTCGTTGGCGTAGCGGCTGACGAAGCCGCAGCCGTCCTCGGCGTCGGCGGCCGGTTCGGCCAGGAGCAGCAGCACGCGGGCCCCGTCGGCGGCCGCGGTCGGGTCGACGTACGGGACGTTCTCCAGCGTCGTGTCGCGCAGCCGGTCCACCCAGCGGTTGAGCCGGCCGGGCCGGCCGTCGTGGCGCCGGGCCCACCAGTAGGCGTGCCGCTCCGGGGCCAGCTCGCGGCTGAACAGCTCCTCGCGCCGGTGCGCGAGCCGGTTCCAGACGAGCTCGGGGCTGCGTGCGCCCGCGTGTGCCGTCCGTGCCACACCGGCCAGCGTAGGTGCGGGAGGATGGCCGTGTGGCCGACGACCTCGTCGTGCGCCTGCACGGCGGCCCCGACCGGGACGGAGAGATCGACGCAGGCGGCCTCGTCGCGCTGGTCGGGGCCCTGCAGCTGCTGACCACGCGCATCGCGCGCCACCTGGTCGACCAGACCCGGCCCGGGCGCAGCGCGGGGGTGGTGGAGCGAGCCGCCCGGGTGCGGCTGGTCGGACTGGACCCGGCGACGACGGTGCTGCGCTTCGCGGTCGGTGAGGACGACGTCCTGGGTGAGGGGCTGGAGCAGGAGGTCACCGACGCGCTGTTCGAGCTGGTGCGCGGCCTGTGGAACGAGACGCCGCCGGCGTGGACCACGCCGCTGCTCGGCGACGCCTGCGTCGACCTGCTCGACGCGCTGGCCCGCACCTCCCGCACGGCCTCGCTCGGCGGGAGCCGGTTCCGCGAGGCGAGCTTCCGACCGGGGGACCTGTCCCGGGCACGGTGGCCCCGGTCCGATCCGCCCCGGACCTACGGACCCGCCGAGACGGTGCGCGGCCGGCTCGACCGCGTCGACCTGCGGCGCGGCATCGTCCGGGTGCTCGACGACGCCGGGCGCGACGTCGTCGTCGAGGGCGTGGTCCCGGAGAGCGACCCGGCCCTGTTCGACGGGGCGCCCGACCCGGCGGCCGTCGCGCGGCTGCTCGGGCAGCAGGTGGTCGTCACCGGCCCGGCCAGCCACGGTCCGGGCGGGCTGCGGCTGCGCGGCGCCACGATCCGGCCGGCCTGAGCGGGAACCGATCCGGGGCGGGCGGCCTCCAAGGGGTGAGACCGACTCCGGAGGTGTCCATGAGCCCGCCCCGTGCCGTGACGGCCCCGTGCCCCGCCGACCTCGTGCCGGACCCGGCGTGAGGCGGCCGACGCGACGTCCGGGCCCCCGCCGCCGTCCCGTGCGGGTCGCCGGTGACCTCGAGCGCGCGGACCGGCGACGGTGGGCCGCCGCCGTGGCCGCCGCCCGGGAGGCCGCGCGCCTCACCGACCGTCCCGACGAGGAGCTCGTCGTCCAGCTCCCGCCGCCGTTCCTCGAGAGCGGCGCCCTCCCCCGTCTGGTGGTCGGCGAGGAGATCGACGCCGCGCCCGCGCTCTTCGTCGCCGAGGTGCGGGCGGCCGCCCCCGGGCCCCCGGGCTGGACCGTGGACGAGCTCGGGCTCGTCGAGGCGGTCGGCACCGTCCTCACCTCGCTGCCCGCCGGGGTGGACGCGGCCGACGGGTCGGCCTCGCCGGTCAGTGTCCTCGACGCGGGCGGGCGCCTCTTCCCGCTGTTCTGGTCGACGACTCCCCCGGTCGAGGGCCGCACCGGCATCGGGGGCGCCCTCTACCTGGACCCGGAGCTCGCCCCCGGCACCGAGCACGGGGAGGTCGTCGCCCTGTGCCGCGACCGCTACCGCGTCACCTCGCTGCTACGTGCCTCCCGCAGCGGGTGGGCACCGACGCCGCCCGTCGAGATCCCCGCGGTGCCCGACCCGCCGCCCGCGGACGCCGTCCTCGTCGCCCGTCTGCTCCCGCTCGGGCCTCGCGACACCGGGACGTTCCCGCTGGTCGGTTGACGCGGAGCCCTCGTGATCGACCGTAGGCTCGGCCGGATGGCGGTCGTGGTGATCGTCCCGGCGTGGATGCTGGGCGACGGCGAGTACGTGGGGCTCGCCGTGGGCGACCACCTGACGACCGGTCTCGCGCTCGCGGTCACGGACACCGCGGCCGCTCCGCCCGCCGGGAACGGCCTGACCCAGCGCGAGGACCGCCCCGGGTTCACGACGCTGCGGGGGCGGGTCGAGTGCCCGCGCGACGACGAGGGCGCCCGCGTCGGGACCGTGCTCCTCGCCGGGCCGTGGACCGTCGTGCCCTTCGCCGCTCCCCCGCTCGGCCCGGGCGAGGGCGTGGTCGCCTCGGGGTGGCTCACCGCCGAGCCCTACCTGTGGTCGGCGGGGAGCGCCCTGGCCCGCGCGGTGCCCGGGGGACGGCAGGCGTGGCAGGTGGCGCGGCTGCGCTGCGTCGTCGACGGCGGGGAGCCACAGGGCGTCGCCCGGCTGCCGGACGAGGCGTCGGTCGACCACGACGCCGCCTACCTGATGGACCTCGATCCGGTGGCGTGAGCCGGGCACAGCGTCAGGAGCGGGAGCGGGAGACCTCCGCGATCGGGTCCACCAGTCCCCGGACGACGACCGGCGCGGGGCCGCCCACCCGGCGGGCCCGCTTGTTCTCGTACATCGCCGCGTCCGCCTCGGCGATCGCGGCCTCGAAGCTCCGGTCCACCCGGAACGGCGCGACCCCGAACGAACACGGGACCTCGGCGTCGAGCAGCGCCGCCTGGAGCCGGTCGGCGAGCCGCCGCGCGTCGGCGGCCCCCATCGAGGCCACGAGCCCGAACTCGTCGCCGCCCAGCCGCGCGGTCGGGTCTCCGGGGCGCACCGCCCGCGCCAGGGTGTCCGCGGTGCGGCGGATGAAGCGGTCGCCGGCGTCGTGGCCCTGGGTGTCGTTGACGGCCTTGAGCCCGTCGAGGTCCATCATCAGCACCGACGCCGGATCCCCGAAGCGCCGGAAGCGCTCCTCCTCGCGGGCGAGCCACCGCTCCCAGCCCCGCCGGTTGAGCAGCCCGGTCAGCGGGTCGGTCTCGGCCTCGGACACCGCCCGCTCGAGCTCGCGCGCCGTCCGCACCGCCGCGCCGTCGGCGGCCAGCACGCTCGAGAGCAGGCTGGAGAGCAGGTCGAGCAGGGGTTCGTGCGCGAGGTCGGCGCTCGGCAACGGCTCCGGGTCGAGCCCGACGACGGTGCCGAACAGCTCCCCGTCCGGCGCCACGATCGGCGTGCCGACGTAAGCCGCGACCCGCACCGACGCGGCGGCCTGCGCCGCCACGGCCGCGGTGAGCCCGGGGACCGCCGCGGTGTCGGGCACGACGCGCGGCGTGGTGCCCCGGGCCATCGTCCGGCACAGCGCGGTCGACCACGCGATCTCCGTGCCGGGGCCGATGCCGTAGGCGCGGTCGGCCGCGACGAGCACCGTCTGGCGCCCGGCCGCCACCCGCGTCACCGCCCAGGCGCCCATCGGCGCGGCCGCGGCGAGGTAGTCGACGACCATCCGGCCCGCCTCGTCGAAGGCCCGTGGTGGAGCGAGGTCGGGGGCCACGGCCACCGTCGTCCCGGACGTTCTCATCCCCGGTCCTCCGATCGTCGCTCGCCGGCGAGCCCCTCCCTCCTACCACCGGGGGCCGACACCGACGACGGTGAGCACCGCCCACCACTCCGTCGGGTCGGGTCAGGACCCCTCCGGGGTGTACGGGGTGCCCGTCGGCCGGTCGGGGACCACGGGGCCGACCCCGGCGCGGTCCGGGTCGCGGCGGGCCCGCTTGTCCTGGTACATCGCGGCGTCGGCCTCGGCGATGGCCTCGGCGAACCCGCTCGTCACGCCGACCGGGGCGACCCCCATCGAGCACGGCGTCCCCGCGGCGTCGAGGGCGTTCTGCAGGCGGGTGACGAGCGGCCCGACGTCGTCGGGACCCACCGTCGCGACCATGGCGAACTCGTCGCCGCCGAGGCGCGCGAGCGGGTCGCCGCGCCGGGTGACCGAGCGCAGGGTGTCCGCGGTGCGGCGCAGGTAGGCGTCGCCCGCGTCGTGCCCCTCGGTGTCGTTGACCCGCTTGAGCCCGTCGAGATCCATCATCACCACCGACGCGGGGTCGCCGAAGCGACGGAACCGCTCCTCCTCGCGCGCGAGCCAGCGGTCCCAGCCGCGACGGTTGAGCAGCCCGGTCAGGGTGTCGGTCTCGGCGTCGGAGACCGCGCGCTCCAGCTCGCGCGCGGAGCGCACCGCGTTGGTGTCGGCCTCGAGGACGCTGGAGAGCAGGCTGGAGAGCAGGTCGAGCAGCGTCTCGTGGGTGACGAAGCCCGGGTCCAGCGGCCGCTCGTCGACCCCGATGACGGTCCCGAAGAGGCCGCCGTCCGGGTAGAGGATCGGGGTCCCGACGTAGGCCGCGACGGCCATGCCGCCCTCGGCCGCGGCGGCGATGACGTCGCACAGGGCGGGCTCGGCCCCGGTGTCGGGGACGATGCGCGGGGTCTCGCCGGAGACCATCGTCCGGCAGACCGAGAGGGTCCAGCTCCCCTCGACCCCGGGCGCCAGCCCGAAGCCGTGGTCGTCGCTGACGAGGATCGTCTGCCGGTCCCCCGCCACCCGGGTCACCGCCCAGGCCCCCATCGGCAGCGCCTCGGCGAGGTAGTCGACCACCATGTGACAGGCCTGGTCGAAGGCCCGCGGTGGCGCGAGATCGGCGATCACGGTGTCGGTCATGTCGTCCCCGCTTCCCCCTACGCGGGTTCCCGCGCCCCCTCGCGCGGGACCCTCCGTCGACCATTCTGGAGCGCCCGGTCCGGTGCGGGGCCGGGCGGGGTCACCCGCCGCAGGTGCAGCAGCGGGTACGGGCGGCCGTCCTCGTCGGTCTCCGACCGGCCCGTCTCGACGAACCCCCGGCGCGCGTACCAGTCCCGCGCCGCCGGGTTCTGCTCGTTCACGTCGAGGGTCAGCACCGGGTGGTGCGCGGCCGCGTCGTCGAGCAGCGCGGTGCCCGCCCCGCGCCCGTGCACCGGCGGGTCGACGAAGAGCATGTCCACCTCGCCCGCGCTCCCGCCCAGGAACCCGGCCGGACCGTCGGGGCCCTCGGCGACGCGCAGGGCCGCGCGAGCCAGCGCGGCGCGCACCCGGGGTTCGAGGTCGTCGATCTCGGTCGGCCCGAGGAACCCGTGGGTGGCCTCCACCGCGCGCCGCCAGATCCCGACCAGCACCTCGTGGTCGCCGGGGACCGCGTCGCGGATCGTCCACGCCATCCGGCCAGCCTAGGGACTTGACCCTCACGCCGCGTCAGGCCGCACGCTCGTTCACCATGACCGGGATGACGGACACGGCGGGCTTGACGGTCGGCCAGGTGGCCGAGCGGTTCGCCGTGACGGTGCGGACCCTGCACCACTACGACGAGATCGGGCTGCTGCGCCCGAGCCGTCGCAGTGCCGCCGGGTACCGCCTCTACACCGACGCCGACATCACCCGCCTGCAGCACGTCGTCGTGTACCGCCGGCTCGGGCTCGCGCTCGAGGACATCGCCGCCGTCCTCGACGACCCCGGCGCCGACGTCGCGGCGCACCTGCGACGCCAGCGGGACGCGGTCATGTCCCGGCTCGACGAGCTGTCCGACCTCGTCGTGGCCATCGACCGAGCCCTGGAGGCGGAGATGTCGGGAATCCAGCTGACCCGTGAGGAGCAGAAGGAGCTCTTCGGTGACGGGTTCTCCGAGGAGTACCAGACCGAGGCGC
>NZ_JBVPVA010001023.1:0-1995 GCF_055612215.1 Actinomycetospora sp.
GATGGTCCCCGCCGCCATCAGCTTCGGCACGGACTCCTGGTCGAGCATGTCGTGCAGCGCGTCGTAGAGCGGCCGCAGGTACGGGTCGATCTTCTCGGAGAGCGTGCCGGGCAGGAAGCCGAGCCGCTCCCCCGCCTCGACGGCCGGGCGCGTGAGGATGATCCGCGTGACCTGCTTGGCCTGCAGCGCCTGGACCGCCTTGGCCATGGCCAGGTAGGTCTTGCCGGTGCCGGCCGGGCCGATCCCGAAGACGATCGTGTTCACGTCGATCGCGTCGACGTAGCGCTTCTGGTTCAGCGTCTTGGGCCGGATGGTGCGCCCGCGCCGGGACAGGATGTCGAGGCTGAGCACCTCCGCCGGCGAGGGGCCCTCCGCCTCGGAGAGCATCCGCACCGTCCGGCGCACGGCGTCGGGGTCGATCGCCTGGCCGCGGCTGGCGAGCACGACGAGCTCGGCGAACACCCGCTCGGCGAACCCGACGTCGGCGGGCTCGCCGGTGAGGGTCAGCTCGTTGCCGCGGACGTGGACGTCGGCGTCGAGCAGGCTCTCGGCCTCCCGGAGGTTCTCGTCGCGCTTGCCCAGCAGGGTCAGCAGGGCCGACTCGGGGACGACGATGCGCGACTCGCCGGACGCGGTCGGGGTCGTGGGGTCTGGCGTGGGTCCGTGGCCGGTCACGTGCAGATCGGTCCTGCTTCCTGCCTGGGAGCGGCCGCCGCCCCCCGCGTCGTCGGTGACCGCGACGGTCGGTGGGGATGCCGCGGTGTCCTCTTCTGCTCCCACTCTAACCGTCACCCCCGACAGCGTTCTGCCCGCGTGAGGCGGGTCGGGCGCCGCCGAGTGCCAGCGACGGGCCCTCCCACCGGGCGCGGAGCCACCGGTCGTGCGAGGTGACGACGACGGTGCCGGGCGCCCGCCCCAGCGCCTCCTCCAGCTCGGATGCGAGCCGCAGCGAGACGTGGTTGGTGGGCTCGTCGAGCAGCAGCAGGTCCGGGCCCGCCGCGACGGCGACCGCGAGCGCGAGCCGCCGCCGCTGCCCCACCGAGAGCGCCCCGACCGCGATGCCGTGGTCGCGCGGGTGGAGCAGACCGAGCGTGCGCAGGGGCACCCCCTCGGCCGTCGCCGCCCCTACCAGCGCCGCGTAGGCCGCGCCGGCGCTGCGGTCGAGGGGCCCGACGTCGGGGTCCTGCTCGACGAGGGCGACGCGCCGCGCGGCCACGTCCACCCGTCCGGCGTCGGGAGCCAGCCGGCCCGCCAGCACCGCGAGCAACGTGGACTTGCCCGACCCGTTCGGCCCCGTGACCAGCAGCTTCTCCCCCGCCGGGACGTCGAGTCGATCGAGCTCGACCCGCGGCGGCGCTCCACGCGTCCCAACCACCCGCAGCCCCCGCACCGACACCGCGAGGCCGCCGTCGGCGCCGGTCGTGAGCGCGCCGCGGAACCGCAGCGGTTCCGGCGGCTTGGCGACGGCGTCCCGCTCGGCGACCTCGAGGCGGCGCTGGGCGTCGTGCACGCGCCGCGCCCGCGCGCGCTCCACGTTCGCCCCCTTGAAGGCGTGGACGAACTTGTCGTTGTCGGTCGGGCCCCGCCCGGCCGCCACCGCGCGCAGGTCGGTGCGGGTCTTCTCCCGCAGCCGCGCGATCTCCTCCTGCTGCGCGGCCCACGTCTCCTCCCAGCGCCGCCTGGTCCGGGCCTGCTCGTCGAGGTAGGCGGTGAACGTGCCCCCGAAACGCCGCCCGCCCTGCCCGTCGGTGCCGAGGACGCCGGCGTCGAGGTCGAGCAGCTCGGTGGCGACCCGGTCGAGGAACGTCCGGTCGTGGCTCGCCGCGATCACGACGCCGGGCATCGCGACCAGTTCGCGTTCGAGCAGGTCCAGGGCCTCGTCGTCGAGGTGGTTGGTGGGCTCGTCGAGCAGCAGGCACGCCGGGCGGCGCACCAGGGCCGCCGCGAGGGCCAGCCGGGTGCGCTGTCCGCCGGAGAGGGTGGCGACCGGACGGC
>NZ_JBVPVA010001076.1:0-3717 GCF_055612215.1 Actinomycetospora sp.
GCGACGCAGCTGTACCAGACCGCGTGGCGGCATCCGGTGGCGCGGCGGTCGACCACGATCGGCCCGTCGGCGGTGATCTCGAAGTACGGGCCGACCTTCCCGACGACCGCCCCCGCCTCCGCGGCGACCTTGGCGACCGACGTGTTCTCCGGGACGTCGAGGACGTAGAGCGCGGTCATACCTGCGCCTTCGCATTCCCCGTCGCTTCGCTCGCCCCGGCTTCCCAGTCCGCCGCCCGCTCGACGATCAGCTCGGCCTTGCGCGCCAGCAGCTTCCCGAACGACGGCTCGGGCTCGGCGACGACGTCGAGCAGCGCGTCGATCGTCAGGTTCGCGTCGAGGTCCTCCTGCGGCGTCACCGGACGCATCGCGCGGGTGAACTCGACCATGTAGCCGTTGGGGTCGTGCGTGTAGATCGACTCGATCGTCTCGTGCTGGATCTGCATCTCGACCGGCCACGACGAGTCGTCGAGGCGGCGGCGGTACTCCAGCAGGTCGTCCTGGTCGTCGACGTGGATGGCGAGGTGGCGCGACCGCACGAAGAACTCCGGCACCTCGGGCCCGAACCCGGCGTAGACGTCACCGCGCTCGTGGGCGTGCACCGGCTCGAGCCCGAAGTAGTAGAAGAACGCGATCCGGTCGTCGTTGCCGATGTCGAAGAAGAAGTGGATGAAGTCCGGGTGGTTCTCGGGTCCCCAGCCCGCGGCGCAGATCGAGTGCACCACCGGGAAGCCGAGGACGTCGCGGTAGAAGCGCACCGTCGCGGCCGGGTCGAAGGTCGGGAACGCCGTGTGGTCCACGCCGCGGACCTTGTGCTCGAGTGTCATCGTCGAACCTCCTGCCCCTCAGCCTAGGAGCGCTCGACGTGAGCGTCAATCTTTCGACGTCGGCGTCGTGATGACGCTCTCGAGGTAGTCGAGGTCCTGCCGGAGCAGGGCGAGCGCGGCCGCGGGGTCGTCGGGGCGTGGAGCGGTGGGCGTGCGGTCCGGAGCCTGCGCGACGAGCGCGACCGCCATCTCCGCCATCTGCTCCGCGACCTCCTCGGCGGACTGCGGGCCGGCCGGGTTGAACCACCACGCGACCCAGTTGCACATCCCGATCAGGGCCAACGCGGTCGTCCGAACCGGCCGCGGGCGGAACTCCCCGCTGCGCACGCCCTGCTCGACGATGCGGGTGAAGCCGTTCAGCACCCGCCGCTTGGCGGCCTCGTGCGCGACGGCGAGGTCGTCGGGGAGTTCCGACTCCGAGCGGATCACGAGCTGGAACCGCGCGGCCTGGCGGGCCTGCTGGCCGGCGATCATCCGGACGAGCTCGCGCAGCTTCGTCGGCGCGTCGAGGTCCCGGTCCGCGATCTCCTCGGTCGCGGCCGCGGGCGCCTCGGTGATCTCGGTGACGAGCCGCGCGAGCAGCTGGTCCTTGTTCTTGACGTAGTAGTAGAGCGACGGGCGGGTCATGCCCATCGCGTCCGCGATGTCCTGCAGGCTCGTCCCGGCGAAGCCACGCTCGGCGAACAGCCGGGTCGCCTGCTCGTAGATCTGGGCCTCGACCAGTTCCCGACGCGGACGGCGGGCCGGGGTCTCGGCGGGGTCCGGGACGGGTTCCGGCGCGCTCATGAGCGGCGACCATACCGAGGTGGCACGGGCGACCTCGTCCGCCGCGCGCATCGCGGGGGCCCCACGGCGGTCGACCCGCTAGGCAGCTGATCATGGCCAGGGCACCAGTCTCGCGGTGCCCTCGCCATGATCAACCGCCTAGCGCCGGGACGTCGGCGCCTGCTCGTCACGGTCTCGTCAGGCCGGCGTCGGGTGGCGCACCGCGAGCAGCGACCCGGCGTCGGGAATCTCGGTCGGCAGGCCCAACGCGCGGAGCAGGCAGAACGCCCCGGCCGTGGCGGCCGAGAGGACCGGCAGCCCGAGCTCGCGCTCGGCCACGGCCACCTGCGGCAACGACGGCATCTGGACGCAGCACGAGATCACCAGGGCGTCGGCGCGGGTGAGGTCGAGCCTGCGCGCCGCGTCGAGGACCCGGTCGCCCGGGATGCATCCGACCTCGGCGTTGTCCCCGACCTCGAGCGCCACCCAGTCGACGATCTCGATCCCCTCGGCCTCGAGGTAGGCGACGACCTGCTCGGCCAGCGGGCGCATGTACGGCATCACGAGCGCGACCCGGCCCCACGACATCGCGGCGAGCGCGTCGACGAGGGCCCCGGCACTGGAGATCAGCTCCGTCGCCAGACCCCGCTCCGCGAGCTGCGAAGCCACGGCCGTCTCGACCCGACGGTGCTCCCCCGCGCCCTGCGCCATCACCGCGACGAGGCAGGCGTACAGCAGGGCGTCGACGCCGGCGTCGGCGAGCTCGTCCACGCAGCGCCCGCGCTGGGCGTTCATCGCGACGAGCTCCTCCGGCGTCACCTGGCCCATCCGCATCCGGCTGCCGTGGAAGGAGAAGGTCGCCGACCCGTGACGGGCCAGGAGGGCCGGGATCTCGGTCTCCACGGTGACGTTGGAGCTGGGGACGATCATCCCGATGCGGTGGTGACTCACTGCTCCTCCAGACGGGCCGCGACGTCCGCGGCCATGGCCAACTTGTCGAGCTTCCCGACCTTCGTGCGCGGCAAGGCGTCCACGAGCTCCACCCGCTCGGGCCACTTGAACTTCGCGACGTCGAGGCGGTGCAGGTGGTCCCGGACGTCCTCCAGGGTCACGACGGTGCCGTCGGTCGCGAGGTACGCGCAACCCCGCTCGCCCAGCCTCGGGTCGGGCATCGCGACGAGCGCGGCCTCGACGACGTGCGGGTGCGCGAGGAGCAGGAGCTCGACCTCCTCGGCGTTGATCTTCTCGCCGCCGCGGTTGATCAGGTCCTTGATGCGGCCCTCGATCGAGAACGCACGGACGCCGTCGAGCACGACGGCCTTCGCGAGGTCACCGGTGCGGTAGAAGCCGTCGGCGGTGAAGGCCTCCGGGCGGTCGGTCCCGTAGTAGCCGCGCAGGGTGTACGGGCCCTGGCAGCACAACTCGCCCACCTCGCCGTCGGGAACCTCCTCCTCACCGCCCGGCTCGAGCACCCGGACCTCGTCGAGCGCCGAGATCGGCACCCCGACGGTGGTGCGGCGCAGCTCCGGTGACGCGTCGAGCGGGGTCACGAGGAACATCCCCTCGGCCATGCCGAACAGCTGCCCGACCTGCACACCGCCGCGGGCGGTCGTCGAGAAGAGCTCCTCGGAGACCTTTGCGCCGGAGAGGATAACGACGCGCAGCGTCTCGGCGAGCTGCTCGTAGAGCGGATGGCGCGGCGCGCGGTAGTGCGCGTGGCCGAACAGCACCGACGTGGTGCGCTCGGCGACGAGGACTGGCATGGCGGCGTCGAGGTCGTGGTCGGTGAGCACGAGGCACGCGCCGACGCTGTGTGGTGCGTGGACGCCGCAGACGACCCCGGCGTTGTGGATGATCGGGATGAGGTGCCCGACGCGGTCGTCGGGGGTCCAGCCGAGGACGGCGGCGTAGGCGCCGGCGTTGTACCAGTACTCGGCGTGCAGCCGCGGGATCAGCTTCGGCACCCCGGTGGTGCCGCCGGAGAGCTGGAAGACGGCGACGTCGTCGGGGTCGATGGCGCGCTGGATCTCCTCGACGCGGGCGCGGGCCTCGGCGGGGTCGACGTCGGCCTCGGGGAGGTCCTGGAGGACGAGGACGTGCTCCGTCGTCGGGTGGTCGCGGGCCTG
>NZ_JBVPVA010001104.1:0-3390 GCF_055612215.1 Actinomycetospora sp.
CCGGAGGAGGTCGACGCCCACATGCAATACATGAGCGACTTCGCGAAGCGGCTGGAGGAGACCGGGGAGTTCGTCGACGCCCAGGCGCTGGCGAACGAGGGCGCGTTCGTCCGCTCCGACGGCGACGGCCGCCCGCCGGTGACCGACGGGCCGTTCGCCGAGACCAAGGACCTCATCGCCGGCTGGATGATCATCGACGTGGAGTCCTGGGACCGCGCGGTCGAGCTGGCCGGCGAACTGTCCGCCGCCCCGGGTCAGGGTGGCGAGCCGATCCACGAGTGGCTCGAGGTCCGGCCGTTCCTCACCGGCGTGCCGGGGTCCCCCGAGTGACGGAGCCACCGATCGGGGCCGCCCTGCTGCGGGACCTCGTCCCCGCGGTGATCGGCGTCCTCGTCCGGCGCGGAGCGGACTTCGCGTCGGCCGAGGATGCCGTGCAGGAAGCGCTGATCCGGGCCCTCGAGACCTGGCCGGACGACCCTCCGCGGGACCCGAAGGGCTGGCTCGTCGCGGCGGCGTGGCGTCGCTTCCTCGACGCGGCCCGCGCCGAGTCCTCGCGACGGGGGCGGGAGCTCGCCGTCGAGACCCGGGCCGCGCCGCCCGCGGACCCGACCCCCGCCGGCGACGACACGCTGCGGCTGTACTTCCTGTGTGCGCACCCCTCCCTGCCGCCGGCGGCGGCCGTGGCCCTGACCCTGCGCGCGGTCGGAGGCCTGACGACGAGGCAGATCGCCGAGGCGCACCTCGTGCCCGAGTCGACGATGGCGCAGCGGATCAGCCGGGCGAAGAAGCGGATCGCGGGGCTCCGGCTCGACCAGCCCGGCGATCTCGGGGCTGTTCTGCGGGTGCTCTACCTCGTCTTCAACGAGGGGTACGGCGGCGACGTCGACCTGGCGGCCGAGGCGATCCGCCTGACCCGCCAGCTCGCGGCCCTGACCGACGAGCCCGAGGTCGCGGGGCTGCTCGCGCTCATGCTGCTGCACCACGCACGTCGGGCCTCCCGCACCGGCCCGTCGGGGCGCCTGGTCCCGCTCGCCGAGCAGGACCGGTCGCGCTGGGACACGGGCCTGATCGCCGAGGGCGTGGCGATCCTGCAGACCGCGCTCGCCCGTGACCGACTGGGCGAGTACCAGGCGCAGGCCGCGATCGCCGCCCTGCACGCGGACGCCCCGAGCACCTCCGAGACGGACTGGACGCAGATCGTGGAGTGGTACGACGAGCTGCTGGCCCTCACCGGCAGCCCGGTGGTGCGACTCAACCGCGCGGTGGCGGTCGGCGAGGCCGACGGGCCGCAGGCCGGCCTGACCGCGCTGGCCGACGTCGACCCCGGCCTGCCCCGGCACACCGCGGCGCGGGCGTACCTGCACGAGCGCGCCGGCGACCTCGAACAGGCCGGCGAGCTCTACGCCGAGGCCTCCCGCACCGCGACCAGCGTGCCCGAGCGTGACCACCTCACGCGGGAGGCCGCGCGGGTGAGGCACCTGCTGCGTCGGTGACCCTGGCGGCGCTCACCCGTGGGTCGCCGTCGCGAGCAGCCGACCCATGAGCTCCCGGCGGGAGCGGACCCCGACCTTGTCGAAGATCGCGGTGAGGTGGTCCTGCACGGTGTGGCGGGAGATGTGCAGCTCGTCGACGATCGCCGCGGTCGACATCCCCCGCAGCACCAGCCGGGCGACCTCGGTCTCGCGCGGCGTGAGGCCGTGCGCGGCGAGGAGCAGCGGCGCCGTCATGTGCGCATCGGCGTGCTCGACCACGACGGCGATCGGGCCCGGCGGCGACCCGGCCGTCGGGTCCCCGTGCAGGCGGGCCGCGTGCACGTGCAGCCAGCCGCCGCCGCGGGCCCGCGCCCGGGCACGGGGGACGAGGGACGCGGTGCCGTGCTCGAGCGCGAGGAGCGCCGCGGCCGCCGTGTGCACCGGCGCCGGCACCGGGACGCCGTCGGCCCCCCGGTCGAGGACGCGCGCCATCAGCTCCTCGGCCCGGGGCGTGGCCGCGACGACGTCGAGGTGGTCGCTGAGCAGCACGACACCGGGGCCCGCGTCCGGGTCCACGGAGCGGGCGCCGTGGACCAACGTGGCGCGGCGCAGCGCCTCGGCGATGTGCGGACCGACGCGCGACAACAGCGTCGTGTCCGCGGAGCCGAACCCGGACGCCGCGTCCTCGCGGTGCAGGCAGAGGTAGCCCCAGCACTGCTCGTCGACGACCAGGGCGGCGCGCAGCTCGTCGCCGAGGCCGAGCGGACGCATGATCTCGCGGGCCCGCGCACTCGACGCGCGCTCGTGCCGCGTGGCCTCGTCCAGGGTGGCGACGTGGTGCGGCGAGGCCGCCAGCGCGGCGAAGGTGTTGACGTCGCCGCCGGCGAACTCGTTGTCCACGAAACGGCGCTGCGCCTGCGCGAGCGGCTCCTCCGCCCGGGCTCCCGTGAACAGCAGAGTCTCCGGGTCGGCGGTCGCGAAGAACGCGGCGTCGACCGACATCACGTCCCGCAGCGAGGCCAGGACCTCCCGACGCACCCCGTCGACGTCGCGGCCGCGGTGGCAGGCCCGGATCACGCGCTGTTCGAGCCGTGCCGCGGTCTGCCTGCCCATCCCGGCAGCGTGGGCCCGCCGAGGCGCGATGTCACCCCCAAGGAATTGGGATGGAACCGGTTCGTGGTCCGGCCGACGCTTCGGGCCATGAGCAACCACCTCACCGAGAACAAGAAGATCGTCGACGCCTTCGTCCAGGCCCTGTTCACCGACGGGGACCTCGACGCCGTCGACCGCCACCTGGCACCCGACTTCGTCCACCACGACCCCCCGTTCTCCGGGTCCCCCTGGGGGCGGGAGGACGTGCGCAGGATGGCGGCGATGTTCCGGACGGCGCTCCCGGACTGGCACAGCGACCTCGAACTGCTCGTCGCCGAGGACGACCTCGTCGCGGAACGGTTCACCGCGTCAGGGACCCACCGGGGCGAGCTCATGGGCGTCGCGGCCACCGGCAAGACCCTGGTCCTGCCCGGGGTCAACATCTACCGGCTGCGTGACGGTGCGATCACGGAGTGGTGGACCCGCCTCGACGAGCTCGGCCTGCTCCGCCAGCTCGGGCTCGCGTGAGCGGGCCGGCCTGAGTAGTTTCCCGCTCCCCCGCGCCCCGGACCGCCGGGCACCGTGCCGGACGTGACCTCGCTCCTGGCGACGCTGAACGTGCTCGCGCTGCTCGGCGTCGGCGGCCTGTTCACGTTCTTCTCGCTGCTCCCGTTCGCGATGGCGAACGACAGCCCGCTGTGCGGGCCCCTCGTGACGTACGGCTTCCTGCAGCTGGCGGCGTTCGGGGGACTGATCGCCTCGGTCGTCGCCGGGATGGCCGTCGCGGGGCGGGCCGGGGACGCCGTCGGGTGGTCGGCGGTGGGGA
>NZ_JBVPVA010000421.1:0-4233 GCF_055612215.1 Actinomycetospora sp.
GCGGTCACGAAGCTGCGCCCGGCGCCGAACCAGGACATCAGGACCTCGTTGACGGTGTCGAGCACGACGGCCGGGTCGGGCTCGGAGTGCGCCGCCGTGCGGACCGCGGACCGGGCCATCGCCGTCGTGCGCGCCGCCACGGGGCCCTTGCCGCAGACGTCGCCGATCACGACGCCGAACCCGTCGCGGAGGGGCACGACGTCGTAGAAGTCGCCGAGCACCTCCACGCCGGTGCCGCCGGGGGAGAAGCGCGTCGCGATCGTCATCCCGGGCACGGTCGGCGGGTGCATCGGCAGCAATGACTGCTGGAGGGTCTCGGCGAGCTCGGCGGAGTGGTCGGCGTAGGACTGCAGGTCGCGCGCGGCCAGGCGCAGGGCGATCGAGTCGTTGGCCGCGGCGGCGAGGGTGCGCAGCGAGTCGAGGTGTGCCGGTGTCCACTCCCGCACCCGCCCGTCCATCGCGCACAGGTTGCCGAGCACGTAGCCGTCCGGGTCCAGGATCGGCACGCCGATCCACGAGCGGGCGCCGAAGGCCTTGATCTGGACGAGGTCGCGCAGTCGGGGGTCGGTGGCGGTGTCGTTCACCACCACCTCCTCGCCGCCGTCCACCACGAACTGGCACGCGGCCTCGCGCGCAGGCACCTCGAACGTGCCCTCCGTGCCGATCATCGTCGCCGAGTCGGGGGCGCCCTTGAGGAAGGAGCGGACGTCGTCGACCACCGTCATGTAGGCCATCGGCACGTCGAGGATGGTCGCGGCGAGGGAGCAGAGACGGTCGAAGGCGGCCTCGGGGCCGGTCTCGAGCAGTCGGGTGGCGCGGACCGCTGCGGCGCGAGACTCGCTCTCCACGCCCACGCGTGCTTCGGTCACGGTCCCTCCCGTCTGGTCTCGCGCGACACTACCGGCCGGGTCGGGCGAAACAGAGTCGCGCACGACCGATTCCGGTCACGGTGGACGGGCTAGGGAACTAGGCCAACCCGGCAGCGCGGCGTGCCTCTCGCTCGAGGCGCGCCCGGTGGCCCTGGCGGCGGGCCGCGCCGTTGCCGCCCAGGTTCGGGTTGTCCGGGCGCAGGCCGACGGCTCCGTCGACGAGCTCGCGGCAGACGTCGGCGTGGCCCGCGTGCCGGTGGGTCTCGGTGGCCACGTGGACGAGCACCTGCCCCAACGTCACCTCGGCCCGATCGGCCGGCCAGTGCGGCACCCGGCCGGGGGCGTCGAGGTCGAGCTCGGCGATCGTGGCGTCCGAGTGCTCGGCGACGCGGGCGTAGAGCCCCAGCACGTGCTCGCGGGACTCCGTCTCGGTGGCCCACATGTCCGCGTCCGGCTCGGGGTGGCGTTCGAACCACCCGGCGGTCTCGTCGACGGGGCGCCCGAACACCTCCCCGAAGTAGTCCGATTCGATGATCGCGAGGTGCTTGACGAGCCCGAGCAGGTTGGTGCCGGTGGGGGTCAGGGGACGCCGGGCGTCGTACTCCCCGAGCCCCTCGAGCTTCCAGCGCAGCACCTCGCGCCCCTGGCGCAGGTACCGGTGCAGGACGTCCTTCTGATCAGGAGCGCTCACGCGGGAACCCTGTCACGTCCCGGTCCGGGAGGGGGCCCGACGACGGGCGCGCCCCACCCGACGGGTCCCCGCCGGTCCGGAGGTCGGGCCGATGAGGCACGGTGGAGGCCGTTGACCCGAGGGACCGGCACGCTGAGCGTGCCCGGAAGGAGCAGGACCCGCGATGAGCGAGGGACCCAAGAGCGCCGCGCACGCGGACGTCGAGGGCGAGGAGCACCCCGCCGACGGGCCGGCGTCCACCGGGACGACGGGGGCGGGTGACGGCACCGGCTCGACCGGGACGAACGGCCACGACGGCGCGAGCGAGCACGCGACGCCGGACGCCGAGGCGACCGACCACGACACCGCCGTCCACGACACTGCGACGCACGAGGCGACACCCCACGACGCCACCGCGGACGACGCGTCGGCCACGCCCGACCACTCCGACGCCGAGACGACGACCGTGCCCGCGGCTACCCTGCCCGGGAACGAGGAGCCCTCCGCCGCCACCGGCACCACCGGCACCTCCGCGGCCCCCGGCACCACCGCGGCCACCGACGCGACTGCGTCCACCGACGCGACTGCGTCCGCCGACGGCGACGAGGAGTGGGCCGACGCCGAGGACAAGGCCTACCGCAAGGAGCTCCGCAAGGGGTTCGCGTTCGGCACCGTCGGCGGCCTGCTCATCGGCGCGATCGTCGCGCTGCTGCTCGGGGCGCTCGTCTGGCCCGGCTACCTGCTCGGCCCGGGCAACCCGGAGGACACCGCGAACCAGGTGGTCTCCGCGCTGAGCGCGAAGGACGGCCCGACCCTCGACGGCCTCTCGTGCAAGGGCCCCGACGGGCGCTCGGTCACCCAGCTCTCCGGGCAGGTGCTGCAGTACATCACCAAGGTCGCCCCGGCCGGCCCGACCACGACGATCATCGACACCGAGGCCCGCACCCCGGTCGACGTCACGCTCAGCGTCCAGGGCCAGACCCAGACGCTGCCCTCCGAGCTCGTGCTCGGGGAGACCAAGGGCGACTGGTGCCTCAAGGGCCTCGCCCAGCGCCAGCAGTAGCCCGCCTCCGGTAGCCCCGCGAGGAGCGGCCGGCGGCGACTACGCCGGCCACTCCTCGGGGACGTCGCGGGCGATCTCGTCGAGCCAGATGCGTGCCGACGAGTCCGACGGGGCGCGCCAGTCGCCGCGCGGGGAGAGCGAGCCGCCCGCGGACACCTTCGGCCCGTTCGGGATCGCCGAGCGCTTGAACTGGGCGAACTGGAAGAAGCGCTGGACGAACACCTCGAGCCACTGCCGGATCTCCGGGAGCTGGTAGGCGACCCGGTCGTCCTCCGGGAAGTTCGGCGGCCACGGGCCCTGCCCGGCGTCGTGCCAGGCGTGCCACGCGAGGAAGGCGACCTTCGAGGGTCGCGATCCGTGGCGCAGCACCTGGTACAGCGTGAAGTCCTGCAGGTTGTACGGCCCGATCTTCTGCTCGCTCGACTGCACCGGGTCCTCCTCGGTGGCCGGGACGAGCTCCGGGGTGATCTCGGTGTCGAGCACCGACTGCAGGACCTCGCCGACCGCCTCGTCGAACTGCTCCGAGGAGATCACCCAGCGGATCAGGTGCTGGACGAGCGTCTTCGGCACCCCGCCGTTCACGTTGTAGTGCGACATCTGGTCGCCGACGCCGTAGGTCGACCAGCCCAGCGCGATCTCGGAGAGGTCGCCGGTGCCGAGCACGATGCCGCCGCGCTGGTTCGCCGCGCGGAAGAGGTGGTCGGTGCGCAGCCCGGCCTGCACGTTCTCGAAGGTGACGTCGTAGACCGGCTCGCCCTGGGAGAACGGGTGGTCGAGGTTCGCCAGCATGAGCCGTGCGCTCTCGGTGATGTCGATCTCGGTGAAGCTGGTCCCGAGCGCCTCGCACAACCGCTGGGCGTTGCCTTTGGTGTGCTCGCCGGTGGCGAAGCCGGGCAGGGTGAAGGCGAGGATGTCGCTGCGGGGGCGGCCGGCGCGGTCGAGGGCCCGGGCGGCGACGATGAGCGCGTGGGTGGAGTCCAGCCCGCCGGACACCCCGATGACGATCTTGGGCTGGTCCAGCGCCCGCATCCGCTGCTCGAGGCCGGAGACCTGGATCGAGTAGGCCTCGTAGCAGTCCTGCTCCAGCCGCGCCGGGTCCGCGGGCACGAACGGGAAGCGCTCCACCTCGCGACGCAGGCCCAGGTCGCCCGACGGCGGGTCGAGGGTGAACCCGACCGTCCGCCACCGGTCGAGTCGCTCGGCGTGGTGGCGGCGGTTGTCGTCGAACGTGCCCATCCGCAGCCGCTCGGCGCGGAGCAGGTCGAGGTCGACGTCGGCGACGCTGTGCTGCTCGCCCGCCGGGAAGCGCTCGGTCGTGGCCAGCAGCCGGCCGTTCTCGTGGATCGAGGTCTGGCCGTCCCAGGCCAGGTCGGTCGTCGACTCGCCCTCGCCGGCCGCGGCGTAGACGTAGGCCGCGGTGCAGCGCGCCGACGCCGAGCGGCACAGCAGCTGGCGGTCGTCCGCGCGCCCGACCGTGATCGGGCTGCCCGAGGGGTTCGCGAGCACCGTCGCCCCGGCCAGGGCCGCCTCCGCGCTGGGCGGGACGGGCACGAACATGTCCTCGCAGATCTCGACGTGCAGGACGAACCCCGGCACGTCCTCGGCGGCGAAGAGCAGGTCCGGGCCGAACG
>NZ_JBVPVA010001198.1:0-2024 GCF_055612215.1 Actinomycetospora sp.
CCCGGCGACCCCGGCGACCGCGGCAGCCTCGAGATCGCGTTCTCGGTGGTCCGCCGGATCGCCGCGCAGGCCGCGGACCTCAGCGACGGCACCGTGCGCACCGAGCGCCGCGTGGTGGGCGTCGGCCTCGGCGAGGCCGGCGCGACCGCCCGGGTCTCGGGCTACGGCGACCAGGTCGACCTGCGCCTCGAGGTCCCGCTCGCCTACCCCGCGCCGATCGCGCTGACCGTCGAGGCGGTCCGCGGCAACGTCCGCGAGCGCGTCGAGACGCTCACCGGCTACGCGGTGCGGGCCCTCGACGTCACCGTCTCGGCGCTCAACGTCCCGGCCGGTCCCCCGGCCCCGACCCGTCGGACGGTGTGACCGTGCGCTTCCTGCTGCGCTTCCTCTCGCCGGTGCTCGGCCTCGCGGTGGCCGCCGTCGGTGTCCTGGTCCTGCTCGAGGTGATCACGGTCTGGGTCGCGCCCACCTCCTCGCCGCTGGTCGTCCCCTGGCCGACGTGGCAGGCGGCCCTGACCAGCGTCACCTGGTCGTCGTCGGCGGTCCGCGCCGTGGCGATCGGGATCGCGGTCGTCGGGCTGCTCGTCGTGATCGTCGCGCTGGCCGCCCGTCGCCACGACGTACGCCTCACCGACCCCGCCACGGAGGTCACGGTCACCACCTCGCCGCGCTCGCTGGCGCGGGCGGTGGGTCACGAGGTCCGCTCGCACGCCGACGTGGTCTCCGCGTCGGTCGTCGCGTCGTCGAACAAGGTCGTGGTCAAGGCCGGCACGCTCGACGCGCCGGACGTGGTGCGCGCGGCCGTCCGCGAGCGCATCGACACCCTGTTCTCCCGCCTCCCGCTCGCGCGCCGGCCGCGGGTGTCGGTCTCCGTCGCCGCCACCAAGGGGGTCAAGTGAGCCGCCGCTCCCGCGCCGCCGTCGCCCGCTCCACCGCCTACGACCGCACGCTGGTCCTGCTCTCCGGGCTCGTGCTCCTCGCCGCCGGCGTGCTCGTCGTGCTGCTCGGCCGGGGCGCCTTCGGGGTCAACCGGGCGCAGCGCCCGGTGATCGACCCGCAGGTCAGCGCCTGGATCGACGCCAACGCCACGTCGACGCGCTGGATCGCGATCGGCGTGGGCGTCGTCCTGCTGATCGTCGGCCTCACCTGGGCCGTCCGCTCGCTGCGACCCGAGCCGCGCCCCGACGTCCTGCTCTCCGACGTCCCCGGGCAGCGCCTCACCGTCGAGCACTCGGCGATCGCCGACGCCGTGCGCACCGACGCCGAGTCGATCGACGGGGTCAGCCGCGCCCGCGTCCGCCTGGTCGGCGACGAGCGCCGCCCCGCGCTGCGCCTGACGCTGTGGCTGGTCGAGGACGCCGACGTGCGCGACGTGTGGGCCGAGGTCGACGGGCGGGTGCTCGCGCGCGCCCGGCAGGCCTTCGCGGTCGACGCGCTGCCGACCGCGGTGCGCATCGAGCTCGACGCGGCGGCGGTGAAGACCCCGCGCGTGCTCTGAGGCGCGCGCTCCGGTACAGACTGGGGTCGTGGACCTGCCCGTGATGCCGCCGGTGCTGCCGATGCTGGCCAAGCCCGTCAAGACCGTGCCGGAGGGGCAGCACTACGAGCCCAAGTGGGACGGGTTCCGCGCCCTCATCTACGCGGCCGACGCCGGGGACGGAACCGTCGGCGACGTCGAGATCGGCAGCCGGGGCTCGAAGATGCTGACCCGGTACTTCCCCGAGCTCGTGGAGGCGTTCCGCCGGCTCCTTCCCGGCCCGTGCGTCCTCGACGGCGAGATCGTTGTGCCGACCGGCGAGCCCGGACGGCAACGGCTCGACTGGGAGGCGCTGTCGCAGCGCATCCATCCCGCCGCCAGCCGTGTGAAGCTGCTCGCCGAGCAGACCCCGGCGACCTTCGTCGCGTTCGACCTGCTCGCGATCGGCGACGAATCGTACGTCGAGCGGCCGTTCGCCGAACGGCGCGCGGCGCTCGAGGACTTCGCCGGGAAGCTGCCCGCACCCATCCAGCTGACCCGGACGACC
>NZ_JBVPVA010000031.1:0-1980 GCF_055612215.1 Actinomycetospora sp.
CCGGCGACGGTGCCCCGCGCGGCGTCCTTGGCGCCGGGCGCCACGGCGTCCTCGAGGTCGACGACGACCGCCTCGGCCGCCCCCGACCGCGCCTTCGCGACGAGGTCGGCGCGGTGCCCGGGGACGTAGAGCCAGCTGCGCGCGACCCCCAGGCCTGCCGCGTTCACACCGCTCCGTTCGCCCGCAGCCGGGCCAGCCGCTCGTCGGAGACGCCGTACCGCGCGAGGACCTCCGCGGTGTGCGCACCCAGCGGCGGACCGGAGGTGCGCACGCGGCCCGGGGTCTCCGACAGCCGGAACGGGACGTTCTGCATCCGCACCGGGCCCAGCTCGTCGTCGTCGACCGTGACCACGCTGTCCAGGGCGGCGTACTGCGGGTCGGCGAGCACGTCGGCGGCGGTGTAGATCGGCGCGACCGCGGCCTCGGCCTTCTCGAACGCGGCCACCACCTCCACGCGGTCGCGCTCCGCGATCCAGTTCCCGACGGCCTCGTCGAGCTCGTCGGCGAGCTGCGCGCGGGTGGAGCCGGCGGCGAACCACGGCTCGTCGATCAGCTCGGGGCGCCCGACCAGGCGCATCACCCGCTCGGCGATCGACTGCGCGCTCGTCGAGACCGCCACCCACTGCCCGTCGGCGCAGCGGTAGGTGTTGCGCGGGGCGTTGTTCGAGGAGCGGTTGCCGTGGCGGGGCTGCAGCTCGCCGAGCTGGTCGTAGGCGATCAGCTGCGGGCCGAGCACCGTGAGCAGCGGCTCGATGATCGCCATGTCGACGACCTGCCCCCGCCCCGAGCTCTCTCGCGCCCGCAGCGCCGTCATGACCGCGAAGGCCGTGGTCAGGGCGGTGATGCCGTCGGCGAGACCGAACGGCGGCAGCGTCGGAGGACCGTCGGGCTCGCCGGTGATCGCGGCGAACCCGCTCATGGCCTCGGCGAGCGTGCCGAAGCCCGGCCGGTTCGCGTACGGGCCGGTCTGGCCGAACCCGGTCACGCGGGCGACGACGAGGCCCGGGTTGCGCTCCTGGAGCACCTCCGGGCCCAGGCCCCAGCGCTCGAGGGTGCCGGGACGGAAGTTCTCGATCACCACGTCCGCGTCCGCCGCGAGCTCGCGGAACACCTCCTGGCCCTCCGGGGTGGAGAGCACCAACGTGATCGACTTCTTGTTGCGGCCGAGCATCTTCCACCAGAGCCCGACGCCGTCGCGCTGCGCGCCGTGGGTGCGCGACGGGTCGCCGCGCGGGTGCTCCACCTTGATCACCTCGGCGCCGTGGTCGCCGAGCAGGGTCGCGGCCAGCGGGCCCGCGAAGAGGGTGGCGACGTCGAGGACCTTGAGCCCGGCGAGCGCCCCGTCGGGCAGGGCGGTGGGGTCGGCGGTGCTGGTCACGGAGCCGTCCTTCCCGCCGCGGCGGCGGCGGACGTGCGGCGCGGGTCGGCGCCGAGGCGGAGGGAGACGCGGTCGGCGACCGCGACCACGCGGGGCGCGATCGCGGCGACGAACTCGTCGGTGACGCGGTAGCGGGGCCCGCACACCGAGATGGCGCCGAGCACCTCGCCGGAGACCCCGAACACCGGGGCGGCCACGGAGCCGGCGTCGGCCTGGCGCTCCCCGGCCGAGGCCGCGTAGCGGCGCTCGACGATGCGGTGGAGCTCCTCGCGCAGGGCGTCGGGATCGACGACGGTGCCCGGGGTGAGGGCCGCCAGCCCGCCGGCGAGGACCTCCTCGCGCTGCTCGGCGTCGAGGAACGCGAGCATGCACTTGCCCGAGCTGCCGGCGTGCAGCGGGAAACGGCGGCCGAGCTCCACGGTCATCTTGATCTCGTGGGTGCCGACGACCTGGTCGAGGTAGACGCGCCCGTGCGGCACCGGGGTGGAGAGCGTGACGGTCTCGTGGGTGGCGTCGCGCAGCTCGCGCAGCAGGGGGAGCGCCGCGATCCGCAGATCGGACTCCCGCAGCGCCCGGGCCCCGATCGCCGCCGCCGCGGGCCC
>NZ_JBVPVA010000243.1:0-6883 GCF_055612215.1 Actinomycetospora sp.
CTCCTCGAGCTCCTGCGGCGGGGGCGGGGGGTGCGGCGGATGAGCGCCCGGCCCGACGGCGTCGGCATCGGCTGGCGGCCCGGCATAGACCGCACCGTCGAGGGCCTCGTGGCGGCCGGCTCGGCGTCGTTCGTGGAGATCGTCGCCGAGGACGTCCACCCGGCGTCCCCGCCGGCCTCGCTCGGCCGGCTGCGGGCGGCCGGGGTCACGGTGGTGCCGCACGCGGTGTCCCTCTCGCTGGGCGGGGCGGAGCCGCTGCGCACCGACCGGGTCGACCACCTCGGGGCGGTCGCGGAGGCCCTCGACGCCCCGCTGGTCAGCGACCACGTGTGCTTCGTGCGCGCCGGCGGCCTGGAGTCCGGGCACCTGCTGCCGGTGCCCCGCACGCGCGAGGCGCTCGACGTGCTCGTCGCCAACGTCACCGAGGCCTGCGCGCGGCTGCCCGTGCCGCTCGCGCTGGAGAACATCGCGGCACTGCTGGACTGGCCCGACGCCGAGATGGACGAGGGCGCGTTCCTCGCCGAGCTCTGCGAGCGCACCGGCGTGGAGCTCGTGCTCGACGTCGCCAACCTGCACGCGTGCGCGGTCAACCTCGGCCGCGACCCGGCCCGCGTCCTCGACGACCTGCCTCTCGAGCGGGTGGCCTACGTCCACGCCGCGGGCGGGGTCACCGCGCCCGACGGGCTCTACCACGACACGCACGCCCACCCGCTCACCGAACCCGTGCTCGACCTCCTCGCGGACCTGCTCGCCCGGGCCGCGGCGTGCGGGACGCGGCCCGCGGTGATGCTCGAGCGGGACGACCGCTTCCCCTCCGACGCGGACCTGGCCGCCGAGCTCGGGCTGCTGCGCCACGAGCACGACCGGGCGGGGGCGCTGCGATGAGCCCCCGGGCCGAGCTCGCGGACCGGCAGGCGGCGCTGCTGGCGGCGCTCGTCGAGGGCGGGCCGGTCCCGGCCCGGTTCGACGCCGGGCGGGTGCGGGCGGAGGCGGACGCGCTGGCCCGCAAACGGGTCCGGGTGCTCGCGCGGATCGTCGCCGAGATGCTCGACGCCGCCGGCGACCCGGCGCCCGCCGACCTGGACGCGCGGCTGCGGGACTGGGTCCGGGAGCACCCCCGTCGCACCGGCAGCGGGTTCCACGACGACGCCCGGGCGTTCCTGGGCGCCCGCCCGGCGCGGCGTCGGTGGTGGCGGCCTCGGCCGGGCAGCACCGCTCAGCACCACCACTTGCGGGCGCAGTAACCGCCGGTCAGGGCACCGTCGGGCAGGCCCTGGTCGCCGGGGCTGGGCCAGTTGATCGATCCGCCGCCCGAGGAGCGGCGTGTCGAGGTCGGCGCGGGCGTCGGCGTCGCGCAGGTCCGGCCGTTCGGGTCGTCCGAGCGCAGCTTCGCGACGTAGGCCGGGGCGGCGTCCTGCCTGCCGGCGTAGACCGCCGTGTGGTCGAAGGCGACCATGGCGTCGCCGAAGTCGGTGCCGCTCGAGGACACCTCGACGTAGCGCAACCGGCGCCCGTACCGGTCGCGGTCGACGCCGGGCTCCGCGCGCAGCACGACCTGCTCGCCCTGGAGCATCGACGTGGCCGTCGCGGTGGCCTCCTGGCCGGCCCGGGTGTCGGCCTCGCACGAGTCGATCCCCAGCACACGGACCTTCTGCCCGTCCGCGACGAAGGTGTCGCCGTCGATGACGCGGCTCACGGTCGCGGTCTGCCCACCGGCGGGCTGTCCGGGCTCGGGGGCCGCGGCCGGCGTCACCGGTCCCGCCGTGGGCGAGACGGCCGCCGGGCTCGCCGCGCTCGCCACCACCGGCGCGGACGCCGCCGGCGTGGTGTGGTCGCCCGACCGGTCGGAGCAAGCGACCAGGCAGAAGAGTCCCGCCGCGATGCCCGACCCGACCTTGTACGCAGTGCGCACCCTGTGTGCCATCCCCCCGACGACGCTCGTGTCGCCGTGGTGTCGCGGCACCCCGGGCGCGTGTTACCCGAGGACGACCCGGACGGCGCCTACGGGGGCGGATCGCTGACAGTCGCCGTCAGGTTCTCGGCATCGTCGCTGGTGGAGTCGTCACCGTGGGCCGATGCGGACGCGGGATCCCGCCCGCGGGAAGTCGTCGGCGACGACGGCCGCGAGCTCGAGCATCGCCGTCCGCGTGCGCGGCGCCAGCTTCTCCAGCTCGATCTCCGCCCCCTCGTCGAGGTGCGGGTCGAAGGGCAGGCGCGCGACCGTGCGGCACCGGGCCGCGAAGTGCTCGGCCACCCGGTCGAGGTCGACACCGCCCGACGAGCGCCGCACGTAGTTGATGACGGCGGTCGAGCGGGCCACGAGGTCGCCGTAGCCGTGGGCGTCGAGCCAGTCGAGTGTGGCCGAGGCGCTCCGGGCGCCGTCGATCGAGGAGGAGGAGATGACCACGAGCGAGTCGGCCACGTCCAGGACCCCGCGCATCGCCGAGTGCATCAGTCCGGTGCCGCAGTCGGTGAGCACGATGTTGTAGAAGTGCTCGAGGAGGTCCACCGCACGGCGGTAGTCGAGCTCGCTGAACGCCTCCGAGACCGCCGGGTCCTGCTCGCTGGCCAGCACCTCGAGCCGGGACGGCCCCTGCGAGGTGTAGGCCCGCACGTCGGAGTAGCGCCGGACCGCCGCGGCGTCGCGCAGCAGGTGGCGCACGGTGGCGGTGGTCTCCACCGGGACCTTCTCGGCGAGCGTCCCGCGGTCGGGGTTCGCGTCCACGGCCACGACCCGGTCGCCGCGCAGCGAGGCGAACGTAGCCCCGAGCGCCGCGGTCGTCGTGGTCTTCCCGACGCCGCCCTTGAGGCTCAGCATCGCGATCTTGTAGCAGCCCTGCAGCGGCTGGTTGACCCGCGCGACGAGGGCCCGCCGCTCGGCGTCGGCCTCGCTCTCGCCCGGGTTCACGACGCCGCCGCTGGCCACGTAGACCGCGCGGCGCCACCCGGTGCGCGGGACCGGCTTCGCGGGGCGCAGCAGCTGGGCCGAGGACAGGTCCGACATCGCGGGCGGCCCGGCCGGGGTCCCGACCGTCGCGAGCTCGGCCGACGGCGCCGGGCGCGACACGGTCTCGTCCCCGGCCGCGGGCTCCGCGGTGTCGCCCTCGCCACCTGTGGCCGGCTCACCCGAGGACGGGCCCTCGGACGCCGCCCGTGACGACGCGGACTGCTGGGGGGCGGGACCCCTGGTCTGCTGCTCGGGCGACTGCGCCCGGGTGGCCGGCTGGGCCGGGGCGGGGCCCGGTCCCGAGGTCGTCCGCCGGGTGTCCGGCGACGCGGGACGGCGGACGTCGCCGCGGGCGGCGCTCTCGGTGTCGACGCGCCGCGTCGTCTCGGTGTCGAGGTCCTCCTCGGCCGCGGTCTCCGCCTGCCGACCCTCCGCCGGGCGGGTGCCCTCGGCGGTCGCGGTCCCGGACGAGGCGTCCGGGGCGGGACCTGCCGCGGCCGTCGTCGCGAGCCTCGCGGGCTCCGGGCCGCCGTCGGACGCCGGGTGCTCCGTCACGGCGGGCGACCCGTCGGCCGTCGCGCGCTCGCCCGACTCGTCCTCGCGGGCTTCCATGGTCGGTGGCCCCTCCCTCGTCACCGGCGCCAGAACGGCTGCGCGGCTCCGGGCGACGACCGTAACCGGCCGGGACGATCAGGACGAGGCGAACCGACGATCTCCCCGGATCTCCACCAGCGCGTGATCGACCGACCGGCACGGCGTCCACCGGACCCCGCGGACGGCTCAGCCGACCCCCGCGTACGAGTGCAGCCCGGTGACGACGAGGTTGATGAAGAACAGGTTGAACACCATCACCGCGAAGCCGACGACGTTGACCGCGGCGGCCCGCCGGCCCCGCCACCCCGCCGTCGAGCGCGCGTGCAGGTAACCCGCGTAGACGACCCAGGCGATGAACGCGGTGGTCTCCTTGGGGTCCCAGCCCCAGTAGCGGCCCCACGCGGCCTCGGCCCAGATGGCGCCGGCGATGACCGCGAACGTCCAGATCGGGAAGGCCACGGCCGTGGCGCGGTAGGCGACGCGGTCGAGGACGGCGGACTCCGGCAGCCACGCGGTCCAGGCGAGGCGACCGCTCGTGTCGTGCGCACTGCGCAGCAGGTAGAGCACGCTCGCGACCCCGGCGACCAGCAGGATCCCCGACGAGATCACCGCGGCGGTCACGTGGATCGCGAGCCAGTAGGAGTGCAGCGCCGGCACGACGGGCGCGGTCTGGGTGTAGAGGACGGTGCCGCCGAGGAACATCAGCACGATCACCGGCAGCAGCACGAAGACGCCGAGGCGGCGCAGCTCCGGGCGGCGGGACAGCACGACCAGCCACGCCACGACCCCGACGAGGGTCACCGCCGCGACGAACTCGTACATGTTGCCCCACGGCGGGCGACCGGCCGCCACGGCGCGGACGACGAGCATCGCGAGGTGCAGCGCCGCGCCGAGCACCGTCAGCGAGACGCCCATGCGCCCGAACCGCTCGGAGACCGGCCGCGGCGGGCGTCCGCGCGGCGGTTCGGGTCCCTCGGCGGACGCCGGGTCGTCGGGGACGGTCACCGTGCCGCCGGACTCGGCCGCGACACCCGCCGGCACCGACGCCATCTCCCGGGCGGGCTCGGGGCGACGCAGCAGCCCGTGCTCCACGGCGTGCAGGAGCATCGCGAGGATGTAGACCGCGAGCGCCGAGTAGAAGAGCACGTCGCCGAAGTCGCCCAGCGGGGCGTCGACGTTCATCCGGTACCTCCGTCGTCGTGCGGGGCCTGCGCGTCGCGGACCTCGCCCGGGGCCCCGGGCCGCACGGGTGCCGCGTCGGGCAGCAGGTCCGCGCGGAGCCGGTCGAACTCCTCGCCGTACCCGGCCTGGTCGGTGCGGGCGAGTCCGCCGAGCTCCACGCTCGATCCCGCCACCGTACGACCGTCTGTCGTAGACGGCGACCCCGGGCCCGGCGTCACGCGCATCCAGACCCGGCGCCGCGTGATCGTCAGGGAGAGCGTGATGCCGACGAGCAGCGCGACGGCCGCGGCCAGCACCGCGTCCTGGGCCGGGTCGTGGGAGACCTGGAGGTTCACCCAGTCCTTGACGCTGTCGAAGCGGACGCGTGTCCCGTCGTCGAGGGTGATCGTCTGGCCGGGCACGAGGTTCTCGCGGGCGACGCGGACCAGCCGGCCCTGGTCGACCATCGACTGGTCGATCCCGTAGATCGACTGACCGCGTCCGGAGTCCAGCCCGAGGTCGCCGCGGTAGACGTCGGCCGCGACCTCCGGGTTCGTCAGGGCCGGGTAGGTGGAGGTCACGATGCCGCCGCCGCTCGACGTCGGGGCGAACAGCCCGGTGATCGCGAGCTGGGTCGCGCGGCGCTGCGCGTCGGTGGTGACGCCGGGGCGGTCGAACTTCGTCGCGCCCTGGGACAGGAACGTGGTCTGGTCGACCGGCTCCCACTGGATGGCCTGGGTGCGCTGCGAGCCGTCGGGGAAGGTCACGGTGAACTGCGGGGCGTAGCCGTGGCCGAGCAGGTAGACGCGCTCGCCGTCGAAGCGCAGCGGCTCGTTGACCTCGACGGTGCCCGGGGTGGGCGGGGCGCCGTCGGCGATCTGGCGGGCGTCGGAGTAGTGGACGTCGGCGCTGAAGGACTGTGCCTCGCCGTTCGGGAGGTACTGCGCGGCGAAGCGGTCCACGTCGACGCAGAACGGGTCGAGGTTCGTGCCGTCCACGCGCAGGCCCGGGCGGAAGGTGTCGTAGGCGAGGATCCCGGAGTTGCAGAACTCCGAGCCGTCGGCCATGACGATGACGTTGCCCTCGTAGCCGAACAGCTTCCCGACCGCGATCCCGATCAGCAGGGCGAGCAGGCTCATGTGGAAGACGAGGTTGCCGACCTCGCGCAGCGCGCCCTTCTCGGCGGACACCGTGCGCACCCCGCCGGGCTCGTCCCGCACGTCGAGCTTCCAGCCCCGCAGCCGACGGCGGGCGGCCGAGACGACGTCGTCGGGATCGCGCGGGTCGGGGCCGGCGGCGTGGTGCGGCAGGCGGGAGAGGTTGCGGGGGACGGCGACGGTGCGCCCGCGCAGGCCCTTGACCTGCTCCCACGTGCGCGGGACGAGGCAGCCGACCAGCGAGATGAACAGCAGCAGGTACACCGCGGAGAACCACGGCGTCGCGAAGAGGTCGAAGATGCCGACCTTGTCCAGCACCGGAGCGAGCGTGGGGTGGGCCGCGAAGTAGTCCTGCACCGCCTGCGGGCTCGGGCCCCGCTGCGGGAGGAACGCACCGGGCAGCGCGGCGAGCGCGAGCAGGAACAGCAGGATGAGCGCGGTGCGCATGCTCGTCAGCCCGCGCCAGGTGTTGCGGGCGAGCGCGAGCAGGTCGCGGCCGGCACGACGCGGCGCGGACGGTGGCTCCGGGGAGTCCGGCGGGGTCCGGAGGGTCTGGGTCATAACGGCGTGGAGAAGCCGGCGACGGGCTCCCGGAGCAGGGTGACGATCTCGGCCCACAGTCCGGTGGCGAGGGCGAGACCGACGAGCACGAGCAGCACGCCGCCGGCGATCTGGATACCGCGGACGTGCGCGCGCAGCCACGCCTGGGCGCGCACGGCGCGGCCGGCGCCGAGCGCGATGAGCACGAACGGCACGCCGAGGCCCACGCAGTAGGCGAGCACCAGGACCCCGCCGCGCAGCGCCCCGGAGCCCGCGCCGGTCCCGGAGGCCAGCGCGATCACGCCGGTGAGCGTGGGCCCGAGGCACGGCGTCCAGCCCAGGCCGAAGGTGGCGCCGAGGAGCGGCGCGCCGGCCAGTCCCATGCGCGGCACCCAGTGCGGGCGGGTGTCGCGCTGCAGGGCGGGCACGAGGCCGAGGAAGACCAGGCCCATCGCCACGGTGACGACGCCGCCGAGCCGCTGCA
>NZ_JBVPVA010000253.1:0-13108 GCF_055612215.1 Actinomycetospora sp.
CCGCGAGCTGCCGCGACTGCGCGCACAGCACCCCGGTCGAGTCCCACACCTCGACGTCCTCCTCGTGCAGCCCGTGCGCGAGGTGCCGGCTCCGGACGCGGCAGGCGAGCGGGCCGGGCGCGGGGTGCTCGCGCAGGTGGACCGTCAACTGCGCGGTGCTGCTGGACCAGTGACCGAGCTCCGCGACGACGGGCGTGGCGCAGTCGACGACGAAGGCGAGCGAGGACCAGCGTCCACGCGGACCGGGCCGCGCGGGGTGAGGATGGGGTCACCCGACGCGGAAGGACACCGCCGTGATCTTCTCGCCGACCGCGCTCTCCCCGGCCGAGGACGCCCTGCGCCACGAGGTCCATCGCTGGCTGGCCGCGACGCTGCCCGCCGGCTTCCGGCCGGGCCTGGGGCTGGGCGGGCGCCACGACCCGGAGTTCAGCCGCGACCTCGCGAAGCAGGGCTGGGTGGGGATGGCGATCCCGCGGGAGTACGGCGGAGCGGGGGCGAGCACCGTCGAGCGGTTCGTCGTCGTGGAGGAGCTGCTCGCCGCGGGCGCCCCGATCGCCGCGCACTGGATCGCCGAGCGCCAGACCGCGCCGGCGCTGCTGCGGTTCGGCACCGAGGCGCAGCGCCGGTGGTTCCTCCCGCGCATCGCGGCCGGCGAGTGCTTCTTCTCGCTGGGGATGAGCGAGCCCGACGCCGGCTCCGACCTAGCCTCGGTGCGCACCACCGCCACGCGCACCGAGTCCGGCTGGCGCGTCGACGGCACGAAGGTCTGGACGACCAACGCCCACCTCAACCACTTCTTCGTCGTCCTGTGCCGGACCTCCGCGGCGCAGGACCGCCACGGCGGGCTCTCGCAGCTGATCGTCGACCTGTCCTCGCCCGGGGTGTCGGTCTCGCCGATCCCGCTGCTCGACGGGGAGCTGCACGTCAACGAGGTCGTGCTCGACGGGGTGCACGTGCCCGACGAGCGGGTGCTCGGCGAGGTCGGGCAGGGCTGGGCGCAGGTCACCGCCGAGCTCGCGCACGAGCGCTCCGGCCCCGACCGCTACCTGTCGGTGCTCGGGCTGCTGCGGGCGTTCCTCGCCGAACGGGCCGAGGCCGGTCACGCCCTCGACGACCACGCAGCCGGCGCGTTCGGCCGCCTCGCCGCGCAGCTGTGGTCGATCCGCCGGCTCTCGCTCTCGGTGGCCCGGGCGCTCGAGCAGGGTGAGGCGCCCGCGACGGAGGCCGCGCTCGTCAAGGACGTCGGGACGGTCTTCGAGCAGGAGGTGGTGGAGACGCTGCGCGAGCTCGCCGCCCGCGAGATCGACCCCGAGGGCGCGTCGCTCTTCGAGCGCCTGCTCGCCGAGTGCGTCCTGAACGGCCCGAGCTGGACCCTGCGCGGCGGCACCACCGAAGTGCTGCGGGGCATCGCCGCGAAGGCGCTGTCCCGGTGAGCGCCACCTCCGACCAGGCCGCGGAGACGGCCGAGCTGCGCGATGCCGTCGCGGCGGTCCTGCGCGACCGCTGCACCCCGGACGCGCTGGAGGCCGCCGAGCGCGACGGCTGGGCCCCCGGGGTGTGGGCGCCGCTGGCCGAGGGCGGGTTCACGACGGTGTCCGTGGCCGAGTCCGCGGGCGGATCCGGCGGGTCGGTGGCCCAGGCCTGCGCGGTGCTCGAGGCCGCCGGGGCCGCCGCGGCGCCCGTCCCGCTCGCCGAGACCGGCCTGCTCGCGGGCCGGCTCCTGGCTGCCGCCGGGCTGGACCTCCCGGACGGCCCGGTCACGACGGCGGCGTCGGCCGGTGTGTCCCTCGTCGACGGCGTGCTCGGCGGCGCGGTCGCGCGGGTGCCCTGGGCGCGGGCGGCGACGGCGCTGGCGTTCCTGGCCGACGGCCCGGACGGACCCGCCGTCGTGCTCGTCGACCCCGGGGCCGCGCGGATCACGCCCGGTCGCAACCTCGCCGGCGAGCCGCGCGACCACGTCGTCCTCGACGGCGTGCGGCCCCTCGCCACCGCGCCCGCCCCACCCGGAGCGGCCGAGGCGTTGCGTCGGCGCGGTGCCCTCTCCCGTGCCGCCCTCGTCGCCGGCGCGGCGCGGGAGGTGCTGGACCTGACGGTGCGCTACACCGGGGAGCGTGTGCAGTTCGGCCGGCCGGTCGCGAGGTTCCCCGCCGTCGCGGCGCACCTGGTCCGGATCGCCGAGCAGACCGAGCTCGCGGCGATCGCCGCCCGCGCGGCCGCCGCCGGTGCGGGGGAGGACGGGGAGCCGCCCGCGCTCGACGTCGCCGCCGCGGCCGCCGTCGCCGCGGAGGCCGCCGGCGCAGTGGCCGCCGCCGCGCACCAGGCCACCGGCGCCATGGGCATGACCCGCGAGTTCGCCCTCGGCGCCCTCACCCGCCGGCTCTGGTCGTGGCGCGACGAATGGGGCGGCGGCCGTCCGTGGGCCGTGGAGCTGGGTCGTGCGCTCGCCGCGGGCGGGGCGGACGCGTTCTGGCCGACGGTCTCCCGCGGCCTCGTCAGCGAGGGCTGAGCGCCTCCGGCGTCACGAACCGCGTCCGGTACCGCTCGACGCCCAGGAGCAGCACGAACTCGACCACGACGGCGCTGACCACGAGCTCGGCGTCGACGTAGCCCAGGGCCACGTTGACCCCGGCCAGGGCGATCACCAGGCCCGCCCGGCACGTCGCGGTCCCGAACCGGTCGCGGCCGAGCAGCAGCGTCACCGCGGCGAGGAGCAGCAGCGCGCCGACGACCGCCTCGCCCGCCGACGCGACCACGAGCAGGGGCGGCCGGGTGCCGGGCGGGAGCGCCTGGTCGTCGAGCACCAGCGTCGCGTCGGGACCGCCGGCGACGAGGACGACGAGGATCGCGAGCCCCACCAGCGAGAGCAGGCCGAGCAGCGCCGAGCCGGCGGCGAGCACGAGGCGGTGGACCCACCGCGGGGCGAGCACGGCCTCGGCGCGCAGCAGCGCCGCGCGGGCCGCCCGCGTCCGGTGGCCGGGCGGTTCGACCGGCGCGTCCTCGATCAGCGGCCGGACCGCCCGGGCGTGCGCGGCGAGGTCGGGGCGGGACGGGTCGGCGGCCATCGCGTCGAGGTCGTCGAGCAGGGCGGCGCGCGCGGCCGGCGTCAGCGGCCCGTCCGCCACCTCGGTCAGGCCCTGCGCCACCGCGTATGCGCGGGGCCGCGGCGCGTCGAGCTGCGTGCGGCGGGCGAGGGTCGCGAGCCCGAGCACCGCCAGGAAAACCACGTAGATGATCGGCGCCGCGAGCGGGGTGAAGTAGTCGTTGTGGGCGGTGATGAACTTGCCGACCTCGTCGACGAAGAGCCCGGAGCCCGCCCCGACGCACACCGCGGTCACCGGGTGCACCCAGCGGTTGCCCCACAGCAGCGCCAGCAGCCCGCCGACCAGCAGGAGCAACCCGCCCCAGAGAGCGTGGGCGAGGTGGTACTCCCCGCCCCCGATCTGCGGGTAGCCGGTGAGCTCGAGGTAGAGGCGGGTCACCACGACGGTGACGCCGAAGGCGACGGCCACGAGCCGCAGGCTGCGGGCACCGTCGGGACGCTGCACGGGGGTCCTGCGACGCCGGGCGGTGGGCACGCCGGGGCCGGTCTCCACGGTCACCGGCACCGCGCCCATTCCGGACTCCCTCGCTCGTCGACGCCGCGACGGTAACCGAGGGATCCACTCTCCTGCCGCAATGATCACCCGGAGTGTGCGTCTGCAATTGCGTCCGGAGGGTGTCAGGATGTCGGTCTGGACCGATGCCGTCGACACGCAACGAGCGCAGGAGGCCGTGGTGCTGCAGTGCTGCCCCAACGGGACGCGCCCCGACGGCGTGTCCCCGGCCCTGCCGAACTCGCCCGAGGCGCTCGCCCGCGACGCCGGGGCGGTCGCCGCGCTGGGGGTCCGCAGCCTGCACGTCCACCCGCGGGACCGGAACGGCCGGGAGAGCCTCGAGACCACGGTCATCGGCACGACGGTGGCGACCATCCGGGCGGCCGCGCCGCACATCGAGATCGGCGTGCCGCTGGCCCGGTGGGTCGAGCCGAACGCGTTCCGGCGGACCGAGCTGGCCCAGGAGTGGGCGCACCTGCCGCGCCACGCCCGGCCGGACGTCGTCGCGATCAACGTGCACGAGCGCGGCTGGGAGACGGTGTGCGAGGCGGTCGCCTCGGTCGGTCTGGGGATCGAGCTCGGGGTGTGGACCACCGGCGACGCGGTCCAGCTGCGCCTCGCGGGGGTCCCGCCCAACACGGTGCGGGTCACCGCCGAGGTCACCGTCACCGACCCGGACACCGCGGTGGCCGAGGCGGTCCGGCTGCTGCGGGCGCTGAGCCCGATGTCGGCGCCGATCCTGCTGCACGGCGAGGAGGGCGGGGCCTGGCCGGTCCTGGACTACGCCCGCCGGCAGGGCTTCGACACGCGCATCGGGTTCGAGGACACGCTGACCGGCCCGGACGGGGTCTGGTCGGCCACCGGCAACGAGGAGCTCGTCCGGTACGCGCTCGGGCAGGCCGTGTCACCCCGGTTCGAGGACCCGGCCCGCCGTCCGCGGCGGGGGCTGCTCGGGGGGCGCCTCGGGTTCGGCCGCTCCCGCGCCTCGCACCGCGGCTAAGGCCCCAACGGCCCGTGGGCCGCCGCACGATTGCGCCCTTCCGACCCGCGGGTACGCCCTGCCTCGTCATGGATCACGCGTCACGGTCGGGCGTGATGATCTTCATCGACGTCAGCATCGTCAACGGCTGGGCTACTCGCCGATCGAGTCGGGGCTGGCGACGATGCCCTACGCCGTCGGGTCCGCGGTCGCGGCCGCGGTCGGTGGGCGGGCGGTCAACCGGCTCGGGCGCCCGCTCGTGGTGGCCGGCACCGTCGTGATGCTCGTCGGCCTCGGCGCGGCGGCCCTGGTCCTGGCCGGTGACCCCGGCGCGCACACCGGCCTCCTGATCGCCGGGCCGCTGCTCGTCGCGGGCCTCGGCAGCGGCATGGTGATCACCCCGAACCAGACGCTGACCCTCGCCGACGTCCCCACCGACCAGGGCGGCACCGCGGCGGGCATGCAGCAGACCGCGCAGCGCATCGCCTCCTCGCTCGGTATCGCGTTGGTGGCCGCGGTCTTCTACGCGACGCTGGCCGGGACGCGGGAGGACTACGGGACGGCGATCGCGGTCGGGCTCTGCGTGACGCTCGGCTTCGTCGGCCTCGTTCCTGCTCGGCGTCGTGGACCTCCTCGTGCGGCGCCGACGCCGGCTCCGGGCCGAGGCGGCGCAGGACGAGGGGCCGGTGCAGGACGCGCACGGCGCACCCGGTCCGGGGGATCCCCCGCCCTGCGACGACGAGGCCGCCCACACCCGCTCCGCCGTCCGGTAATCCCGGTGACACGGGTGGGACGCTGCTCGGCGTGACCACCGCCCCCGAGGAGCTGCCCACCGCGGTCGTCGGCGTCGGCGACCCGATCGTGCTCGTGGCGGGCTCGGGCAGCGGCCCGGACTCCTGGACGGCGGTCGCGGAGGCGCTGGCCGGGGAGTTCGAGGTCCGGTCGTTCGTGCGGCGGGCCTACACCGGCGGCCCGCCGTCGCGGGCGCCGCGGACGTTCGCGGCGGAGGTCGACGACCTGCGCGCGGTCCTGGACGCGGTCGGGCGGCCCGCCCACGTCGTCGGCGCCTCGCTCGGCGCGACGCTGGCCCTGCACACCGCCCGGCAGGACCCGAGCGGTTTCCGCTCGCTGGTCCTGTTCGAGCCGCCGCTGCTGCTCGCGGGCCCGCACGTCGGCGAGGTCGCGCGCCGCCACCACGAGCTCGTCGCGGCGGGGGAGTACCGGGCCGCGGGGCTGCTCGTGGCGCGGGACGTGCTGCACGCGCCGGCGTTCCTGCTCGAGGCGCTCGCGCAGGCCCCGGACCAGGACCCGGCGGAGGCCGAGCGGGAGGCCCACGGCTGGGAGGCCGACCTCGCCCAGCTCGCCGACGACGTCCCCGACGTCACCCGCTGGTCGGCCATCACCCTCCCGGCGCTGCTCCTGCAGGGTGGCCGGACCTGGTCACCCCTGCCGGAGGGCGTCGAGGCGCTGGCGCGGACGCTCCCGCACGCCGAGCGGGTGACCTGGCCCGACGAGTCGCACTTCGCCACCGCGACCTCGCCCGTCCTCTTCGCCGACGCCGTGGCCGACTTCGCCCGCCGGCACTGAGGTCGTTCCGAGCGGTCATTCTGAGCGGTCGTTCTGAGCGAGGGGCACCTTCGCTCGATCTATCCGACCGAAGGGACCCTTCGCTCGGGACGGTCAGGACACCGGTTCCGCCAGCACCTCCGCGGGCGACCCGGAGCGGGCGATCCGGCCGTGCTCGAGCTCGACGACCGTGTCCGCGACCTCCCGGGCGAAGCCCCGTTCGTGCGTCACGACGATCATCGTGGTGCCGCCGTGCGCGAGGTCGCGCAGCACCTCGAGGACCTCGCCGACGAGGGCCGGGTCGAGCGCGCTGGTGGGCTCGTCGAAGAGCATCAGGCGCGGCTCCATCGCGAGCGCCCGTGCGATCGCGACGCGCTGTTGCTGTCCCCCGGAGAGCTGCCGCGGGTAGGCGTCCTCGCGGCCGGCGAGCCCGACGCGGGCCAGCAGTGCACGGCCCCGCTCCTGCGCGTCGGCGCGGGAGCGGCCGAGCACGCCGACGGGCGCCTCGGTGACGTTCGCCAGCGCCGTCATGTGCCCGAAGAGCTGGAACTGCTGGAAGACCATGCCGATCGCCCGGCGCTGCGCCGCGATCCGGCGCTCCGGCAGCTCGCGGAGCCGGTCCCCGTCGCGGCGGTAGCCGATGAGCTCGCCGTCGACGGCGATCGTCCCGGCGTCGGGGGTCTCGAGGTGGTTGAGGCAGCGCAGGAACGTCGACTTGCCCGAGCCGCTCGGCCCGACGAGCACGGTCACCGTTCCCGCCGCGACGTCGAGGTCGACGCCGTCGAGCACCGTCGTGCCCGCGAAGGCCTTCGTCAGCCCGCGCACCTGCAGCAGCGCGTCGCTCATGCGGCACCTCCGGCCATCCGGGCCCGCAGGCGCTGCCACGGGGTCGGCGGGAGCGTGCGCTCGGCGCCGCGGGCGTAGTAGCGCTCCACGTAGTACTGCCCGACCGAGAGCAGGCTCGTCAGGACCACGTACCAGACCGTGGCCACGAGCAGGAGCGGGATGATCTCGTAGGTCCGGTTGTAGATCGTCTGCACCGAGTAGAGGACGTCGGTGACGGCGATGACCGAGACGATCGAGGTGCCCTTGAGCGTCCCGATCACCATGTTGCCGGTCGCCGGGATGATCGAGCGCATCGCCTGCGGCAGCACGATCCGGCGCAGGACGCGGCCCCGGGTCATCCCCAGCGCGACGGCGGCCTCCGACTGGCCCGCGTCGACGCCGAGGATGCCGCCGCGCACGATCTCCGCCGCGTAGGCCGCCTCGTGCAGCACGAGCCCGAGCAGGGCGGCGAGCGTCGGGCCGACCAGGTGCACCGAGTCCGCCGAGCCGAAGGTCGGCCCGAAGGGGATCCCGATCGAGAGCCGGGGGTACAGGGCGCCGATGTTGTACCAGAACAGCAGCTGCACCAGCAGCGGCGTCGAGCGGAACAACCACACGTAGGCCCAGCTCACCGACGACAGCACCGGATTGCCGGACAGGCGCATCGCGGCCAGGCCGATCCCCAGGGCGAAGCCGAGGACCGTCGTCGCCGCGGTCAGCCACAGCGTCGTCACCAGGCCGCGCAGCACGGCGCCGGTGCCGAGGTAGCGCGCCACCGTCGGCCAGCCGAAGGCCGGGTTCAGCGCGACCGAGCGCAGCGCCCAGACGACGAGCACGAGGACGACGGCCGCGGTGATCCAGCGTCCGACGTGGCGCGACCGCACGGTGCGCGGTGGGGGTCCTGCGGCGTCCGACGCGGCCGGGGTGGGCTCGTCGGAGACCGTGAGGGAAGAGGTCATGGCGGGGCTCCGGAGGAGGGATCGGGAGGAGGCCGTGAGAACGGACGGACGGCGTGACGAGCTGCGCCGCCGCGGGGGCTCCGCCGGGAGCGGTCCGCGTCCCTCAACGCGGGCGGGTGGTCGCCGCGGGCGATCACTCCGCCACGGACGGTACGTCGCGGGGGTGACGGCGTCGAGTCGCGCCCGGCAGGTCACACCGGCTTGACCGGCGCGCGGTCGGGGTGGTTGCGTCCTGTTCGTGGCACCCCAGGGCACGTTGGTCACCCGTGACCACGTCGACCTGTGCCGCGTGTGGTCCGCCTCCTGTCGTTGAGCAGCCGCCCCGCCGGACTCCGCTCCGCCCCTCGCCGGGCCCACCCCTCGTCGTGAGTGCTCACCGCGCCACGTCGGGCCCGGATCGCACCCCTCGACAGGAACGTCCATGCCGCGATCCGCGCTGCCGGTCCTGCTCGCCCTCGTGGGCGTGCTGTTCGCCGGCTGTGCCTCACCCCTCGACGACGCCGACGCCGGTGTGCCGCGCCAGGACGTCACGTCCGCCGTGGCGCCTGACCCGGCCGCCGTCGCGCTCCTCCCACCCGACGTCCGGCAGGCCGGGGTGCTCACCGTCGGCGCCTCCGTCGGCGGGCCGCCCGCCGCCTTCAAGCTCGCCGACGGTGTCACCGTCGTCGGCGAGGACATCGACATGACCGAGGCCGTCGCCCGCGTCCTGGGCCTGCGGGTGCAGCGCACCGAGGGCACGTTCGACGGCATCGTCCCCGGCCTGACCAGCGGGAAGTTCGACGTGGCCACCGGCAACTTCGCGGTCACCGAGGCCCGCAAGAAGGCCGTCAGCTTCGTCACCTACATCAACGACGGCCAGGCCTTCGCCGTCCGCGCCGACGACCCGCAGCCCCCGATCCACGACCTGTCCGACCTCTGCGGCCGGGCCGTCTCGGTCCTCGCCGGCTCGACGTTCGAGGCGTCCCTGGCCAAGGCCCAGCCGCGGTGTCCGGCGCTGGGCCGGCCGGCGATCGACGTCCGCAGCTACCCGGACGGCGCGACCGCGAGCCTCGCGCTGGCCCAACGGCGCGCCGACGTCACCATGAGCACGATCAACGGGCTGCGCTACCTCGTGTCCCAGCAGCCGCGGCTGCGGTTCGTCAACGAGTACCGGCGCCTCGACGTCGGGTTCGCGCTGGCCAAGAACTCGCCGCTGGTCCCGGCCGTGCACGCGGCGGTCGAGCGGCTCATGGCCGACGGCACCTACGCCCGCATCCTCGCGAAGTGGGGCATCCCCACCTCGGCGTTGCGCACCTCCCAGGTCGACCCGCCCGAACCGGCGTGATGACCCGAGCCGCGCGTCCTGCTCGCGCGCAGGTCAGATCGGGTCGAGGCGCACCGTGATGGACACGAGGCCGTCGTCGCCGCGGCGCGCGACGCCGTGGCCGGTGCGGTCGACGCCGTCGAGCCGGATCGAGAGCGGGTGTCCGTCGCCGGTGAAGTTGCGCCACCACGCCTTCTGGTCGGGCGCGGCGACGCCGATGCGGACCTCGTCCCCGTCGTGGACGTACCCGACGGGGAGGGTCACGACGGTGCCCGAGCGCCTCCCGCGATAGGTCACCAGCGTGAGGGTCCCGCCGACCATCCGTCGCCCCCACGAGGAGGCGACGAGCGGCCGGACGAGGGTGTTCGCCACCGTCGCGATCCGCTGCAGTGGGGTCACGTCGCCTCCCGGGTGTCGGCCCCGACCGTAGCCGCGGCGCTGCGCCGGAGCCCGACGACCCCGACCACCGACTGGTACGTTCATCGGTACTCAGGAGTCCGATGAAGTACCGATACGAGCCAGGGAGAGTCCGTGAGCGCCTCGCTGAAGGACCGCACCATCGTCATGTCCGGCGGTAGCCGGGGCATCGGGCTCGCCATCCTGCTGGCCGCGGCGAAGGCGGGCGCCAACGCGGTCCTGCTCGCGAAGACCGACCAGCCCGACCCGCGGCTGCCGGGCACGGTCCACACTGCGGTCGAGGAGATCGAGGCGGCCGGCGGCCGGGCGGTGGCCGTCGTCGGCGACGTGCGCGAGGAGGACGACGTCGCGCGCGCGGTGTCGACGGCCGTGGAGCACTTCGGCGGGGTCGACGTCGTCGTCAACAACGCCTCGGCCCTCAACCTCGCCGGCACCCTCGAGCTGACCCCGAAGCGCTACGACCTCATGCAGCAGATCAACGCCAAGGGCACGTTCCAGCTCACCCGCGCCGCGCTCCCGCACCTCTTCGAGTCCGAGGACCCGCAGATCCTGACGCTGGGTCCGCCGATCAACCTCGCGCCCGAGTGGCTCGGCAAGTTCCCGTCCTACGCGCTCTCCAAGTACGGCATGACGCTGCTGACGATGGGCTTCGCGGCGGAGTTCGCCGACCGCGGGGTGCGCGCCAACTGCCTGTGGCCGCAGACGACGATCTCCACGGCCGCCGTCGCGAACCTCCTCGGCGGTGACGAGGCGTCCCGCCGGGCCCGGACCCCGGAGATCATGGGTGACGCGGCGGTCGCGCTGCTGACGGACCCGCAGCGCCCGACCGGGCAGGTCGTCCTCGACGTCGAGGCGCTGCGCCGCGCAGGGATCACCGACCTCTCGCCCTACGGCGGGTCCGACGACCTCGAGCTCGACTTCTTCGTCGACGAGTTCTGACGGCCGTCAGCCGGCGTCCGGACGGATCGTCAAGGTCCGGATCCGCCCGTCGTCGACGGTGAACCCGAACGCGAGGGTCACCGGGCTCCCGGGGAAGTCGCCGCTGATCAGGGCGCGCGCCCGGTAGCCGTCCCCGACCGGCTCGATCGACCCGACGTCGTAGGTCACCGGCGGGACGGCCGTGCGCCAGGCGCGGACCGCCTCGATCCCGTGGTGGAGGTGGCCCTCGTCCTCGACGACGACGTCGTCGGCGAACTGCGCGAAGTAGGCCTCGAGGTCCGGGTCGGCCGCGAGGAGGAAGTAGCGCTCGATGGTGTCGCGTGGTTCGGTCACGGCGACCACGCTGGGGTCTCCCGTCGGGGGAGGGTCCAGGGTCGTGTCGTGACCGCGTTGTTGAGCATCGGCGAGTTCGCCACCGTGACGCACCTGAGCGTGAAGACGCTGCGCCACTACCACGAGGCCGGCCTCCTCGAGCCCCACCAGGTGGACCCGCACTCCGGGTACCGCTACTACTCGACGCGACAGGTGGCGACGGCGCAGATCATCCGGCGGTTCCGGGACCTCGACATGCCCGTGCGCGACATCGCCCGACTGCTCGCCACCGGCGATGTCGGGGACCGGTCGGTGCTGATCACCGAGCACCTGCAGCGCCTGGAACGGCGCCTGGCGACGACCGCGGACGCGGTGGGCGCGCTGCGCCGGCTCCTCGCCCCGGACCCGCCCCGCCTCGAGGTCCTCCGCCGGCACGAGCCGGCCCGGCGGGTGACCGCGGTCCCGGGGGACGTCGCGCTCGAGGACGTCCTGGGCTGGTACGACGCCGCGATGCGGGAGATCGACGAGGCCGTCGACGCGGCGGGTGCGGTGCGGACGGGGCCACCGGGCGGGCTCTACGACAACGCGCTCTTCACCGACGGTGCCGGCCACGCCACCGTCTTCGTGCCCACCGACCGCGACGTGCGCGCCGGCCGTGTCCTCCCGGTCGACCTGCCCGCCCGCGAGCTCGCCCTGACCGTCCACCGCGGCCCGCACGACGACATCGACCTCACCTACGGGGCGCTCGGGGCCCACCTCGCCGACCACGCGCTCGTCGTCGACGGCCCGGTCCACGAGACGTACCTGGTCGGACCGCGCGACGACGACGCTCCCGACGCCTGGCGGACCGAGATCGGGTGGCCGGTGTTCACCACCGGTCCGGCGGATGTTGTCTCGGAACGGACCGATCCCCGCCCGACGTGACGCGCCCGCCGATCTCGCGCATAGGCGGTCGGGGGATCGGATACACGGCCCACGCGGCCTGCTGAACCGATCACGTCGACAAACGTGTTCGCACTCGACCCCGGCAGGCCGAGGGGAGACGACCGATGGACGCCGTCGAGTTCGAGCGGATCAGCTACGCGGCCGACGCCGGGGAGAGTCCGCGCATCCGGGACGACCTCCGGAAGTGGATGGACGCGTCCGGTGTGGCCGAGGACGTCGCGCACGGCGTCGTGCTCGCCGTCAGCGAGGCGATCGACAACGTCGTCGCCCACGCGTATCCGGGCGGCGCCGCGGGCGGGGCGGCCACGATCGACCTCACGATGTACCTCGACGAGAACGACGTCGTCGTGACCGTCGCCGACCACGGCCTCTGGGCGGAACCGACCTCCACCGACCTCGAGCACGACTCGACCGGCCACCCCGCGACCCACGGCCGCGGCATCATCCTGATGAACACCCACGTCGACGAGGTCGCGATCCGCCACGACCGCGAGGGCACGTCGGTGCTCCTGCGATCGCGCCGGGACCGCGAGGACGCCTGATCACCCCCCGGTGATCACGTCGCCGCGGTGAGCGGGGGCGGCACCTCCGCCACAACCGCGACGTCGGGCGTGGCGGGCACGTCGGCGGCCGGTTCGGCCGGGGCCTCGTCCGGCCAGGGGTGGGTGGCGGCGAGCAGGGCGCCCCCGAGCACCACGACGCCGAGGCCGGCCAGCTGCAGGTCCCGGACGAGGGCCGGGATGGCGACGGCGGGCGCGGTCGCGGCGGCGGCAACCGCGCCGACGAGGAGGCCGATCCCGACGACGGTCACGGCGACCCCGTGCGTGCGCGCCACCGGCGCGGTGGTCCAGCCGACCCACCACCGCGCGCCGCGGGCGGTCCACCAGCCGGGACGCAGCGTCGTGGCCACCCCCCAGCCGATCACCGCGCCCGCCAGGACGAACTCGGCGAGGAGGGCGAGCAGGCGCAGCGACATGGACGGTCTCCTCCGGTCAGGCCCCGGGACGTCCCGGTCCTGCGCTCTCCAACGTCAGCGCGCGGTGACGGTCACGGTATGCCACCCGGTGGCCCCGTCGGGGATCGTGAGGGTCACGGGTTCCGGCTGGGTCGCGCCGGTCGCGTCGGTGGCCCGGACCTGCAGGGTGTGCCGGCCGGGCGTGAGCGTGAGCACGGTGCGCCACATGCGCCAGGTGTCGATCGACGCGTCGGCGGCCAGCTCCGCGGTCTGCCACGGCCCGCCGTCGGCGCGGACCTCGACCCGCGCGACGCC
>NZ_JBVPVA010000399.1:0-4052 GCF_055612215.1 Actinomycetospora sp.
CCGACCGCGACGACGGCCTGCCCCTGGCGCAGCCGGTCCGAGTCGCCGAGCACCGCGGGCTGCAGGCCGGTCACGCCGGACGCGCGGACGACGGCGATGTCGGCGGCCGGGGCCGCGCCCACCAGCGACACCGGGGCGACCCGCCCGTCGGAGAAGACCGCCTGCAGGCCGCCGCCGCGCCCGGCGGCGAGCACGTGGTTGTTCGTCATGATGAGGCCGTCGGTGGAGATGATCACGCCCGAGCCCTCGCCCGCCGCGCCGAGGATCTGCACGGTGCTCGGCAGCACGGTCGCGGCGATGGCCTCGACGGAGCCCGCGGGCGCCGGCGGCAGCGGGTCGCCGTCGGAGTCGCCGGCCGCGAGCGAGGTCCCCGACGTCGAGCCGCCCGCGGCCAGCGAGCCGGCGATCGCGCCACCGACCAGGCCGGCGACCAGCGCGACGAGGGCCACCAGGATCAGCCCGGTCCGCCCGACGGTGCCCGCGCCCTCCCGGCCGCGGGCCCGGAGGCGCTCGGCGAACCCGGGCCGGTCGCCGTCCTGACCCCCGGTCCGCTCGCCGTCGGCCGAGGGCGCGCCGCCCCAGCCCGCGCCGGGGTCGGCCGGGAACCCGCCGGGCGGCGTCGCCGTCATGCCCGGGCGCGTCGCGGTGCCGCCCCGGCCCCACCCGTAGTCCGACGCCTCGTCGGGCCCGTACTGCGCCGTGGCCTCCGTGGTCGGCGAGTTCGACGGCACGTGGCCCCCGAAGGGCACGCCGGACCAGGAGCGCGGGGCCGCATCGCCGCCCGACCCGCCGTCCCCCCAGCGCACCCCGGGCGCCGTCGGGCGGTAGCCCGTGCCGAGGCCGGGGCGCTCGACCGTCGGGGACCCGTCGCCCGGCGCCCCGCCCTCCGGCGGGCTCCCCGGCGGGCCCTCCTGCCGGGGAGGACGGGGGTCGCTCTCGCTCATCCGCCCAGGGTCCCCCATGGCCGCACCCGGGCGACGGGCGGGAACCCCGTCGCCGCACCCGGGACCCCCGTCCGGCCCAGCGACGGGGAGCCGACCCGCACGCCACCCGGTATCCGGGAGGATCGACGGTGATGAGCGCGACGACGGGTGGCGCGGGGGTCGGCTCCCCGGGGGCCGAGGAGGGCCGTGACGACGGCCCGACCGCCGCGCCGTCGGGCTGGCAGCTGCTGCTCGAGATCCCGCTGCGCCGCCGGGTCGCGATCCTGGTCTCGGTCGGTGCCGGCCTGCTCGTGGCCCTGATCTCCGTGGCCGTCTTCTTCACCGCCTACCGCGCGCTCTACGACCAGCTCGACCAGAGCCTCGTCGAGCGGGCCACCGCCGCGTCGTCCAGCGGCCTCGCCGACCCGTCGCTGCTGTTCAAGGTCGTCTCCTCCGACGCGCTCGCCGCGGGGGACTTCCGGGTCGCGATCGTCTCCGCGAACGGCCGGGCGCTGTTCATCCAGGGCAGCGAGCCCCCGGTCGGGGACCCCGAGATCGCCGTCGCGTCCGGCATGCCGCAGCCGCCGCGCACCGGCTTCGTCGGGGGTGCGCCCTACCGGGTCGTCGCCGTCGCGGCGGGCTCGGGGCGCGCGCTGGTCCTCGCCCAGGAGCTCGACCCGACCCGGCGCACGCTCTCCCGGCTGGCGATCGTGCTCGTCGTCGTCGGCGGCATCGGCGTCGTGCTCGCCGCCGTCACCGGGGTCGCGATCGCCCGGGCCGGGCTGGGGCCGGTGGAGCGGCTCATCTCCGCGACCGAACGGGTCGCGCGCACGGGCGACCTGCAGCCGATCACGGTGACCGGGGGCGACGAGATCGCCCGCCTGACCCGCAGCTTCAACGCGATGCTGGCCGCGCTCGCGTCGTCGATCGACCGCCAGCGCCGGCTCGTCGCCGACGCCGGGCACGAGCTGCGGACCCCGCTGACGTCGCTGCGGACGAACCTCGAGCTGCTGGTCGCGGCCGAGGAGGGCGCCGCCTCCGGCCGCCCGGACGCGCCGCGGCTCTCCGACACCGACCGGGCCGAGCTGACCGCCGACCTGCGCGCCCAGATCGACGAGCTCGCGACGCTGGTCGGCGACGTCGTCGAGCTCGCCCGCGACGACCCGCCGGAGGTCGCGGCCGAGCACCTGGACCTCTCCGAGGTCGTCGAGCGGGCCCTCGACCGGGCACGACCGCGCGCGCCGGCTGTGCGGTTCGAGGCCGAGCTGACGCCGTGCGAGGTGGTCGGGGACGCGAGCGCGCTGGAGCGGGCGGTGCTCAACCTGCTCGACAACGCCGCGAAGTGGAGCCCGCCGGGCGGCGACGTGCGCGTCGTCCTGCGCGCGGGCGTCGCGCCGGAGCGGCCGGGCACCGCGGTGCTCGAGGTCGCCGACTCCGGGCCGGGCATCGCCCCCGAGGAGCGGGAGCTGGTGTTCGACCGCTTCTTCCGCTCCGCCGACGCCCGCACGATGCCGGGCTCGGGGCTCGGCCTCTCGATCGTCGCGCAGACGGCGGCCCGCCACCGCGGCGGCGTCTCGGCGCACGAGGCTCCGTCGGGCGGGGCGCTGCTGCGGTTCTGGGTCCCGCGGGCCTGACGCGGGCGCCGGGGCGGTCGCGCTGAGCCGACGGAGTGGCTGTCGTACGCTCCTCGTCGCGCGATCGGCGCAGCCCGCTCCACGATCGACCGGAGGGTTCACCCGTCCGTGGCGCCCGTCACCGTCATCCGTGGATCGACCGACCCGACGCACCCGACCGCGAGGCACCGTCGTTGAGTCACCCGGGGGCACGGCACCGCGCGCGGAGGTACGGCGATGAGCTGGAGGGTCGGGTGACGTCGGCGGTCCGCGAGCGCCCGCCGTCCCCGGACCGGCCGCCGGGTGGTCCGGAGCCGTCCCGGCTGCGGCTCGTCCTCGCCGCGGTCCTCGCGGGGGCGGTGATCGTGCTGCCGCTGGTCCTGTTCGCGGGTAGGGGCTCCGGCTCGTCCGAGGCGCCGCCGCTCGCCACTGCGTCCCCGGGCCGTCCCGCGGTCTCGGCCACGGCCACCGTCGACCCCCTGGCCGCCGGGCGTGCCCTCGCCGCGAAGCCGGCGACGGGCAGCGGGGTGCTCGACTCCGCCGTCGGGGACGTCGCGAGCCACTTCGACGACAGTGGCGGTCCGGGGCTGGTCGACGGTGCGCCGCGGCCGCAGTTCGTCGGCGGCGCGCTCTCGTTCGCGGTGCCCGGCGGCGGCAAGCGGGCCGAGATGCTGCCGCTGGTGCCGGAGTACCGCGAGGGCGACGACCTCTGGGTGCACGACGTCAGCACGCTGCACGACCTGCCCACCGACACCGGCACCTGGCAGCTCGTGCTGCAGTGGCACCAGGAGGCCAACACCGGCTCACCGCCGATCGCGCTCGAGGCCGGCCGGGGACGGCTGCGGCTCGCGAACGTCGGCGCCGACCAGCAGGACGTGGGCCCGCTCGGCCCGAACGACACCCTCGACGTCGTGCTCCACATCCACTTCTCGCGGAACCCGGCCGCGGCGGTGGTCGACGTCTGGCGCGACGGGGTCCCCAAGGTCGTGGGCTTCCACCCGCCGCGGGGAACGCTGCTCGACCGCGGCGACTACCTCAAGATCGGCCTGTACCGCGACCCGGCCATCACGCAGGCGTCGTCGATGACCACGAGCCGCCTCGTCGTCGGGCCCACCGACGCGTCGATCAACGCCACGGGGATCACGCCCCGCTGATTGCGCACGTCGAGGGTGGGGTGCGGCGCATCGTGCGCCGCCGGGTTCGCATTAACGCCCTGCACTCTGTGCCTGCCGAAACCGCTAGGCCGTCGGCATGCTGCCATCGCTCATGACGGAGACCATCTCGGGCAACAGGTCTTACGGGAGGTGCGCTGATCGACGCTCGAGAAGCGTTCGCAAGACGTGATGACCTGTCCGCGATTGAGCTTCTCACTGATCCCGGCCGATCTGGTCTGAGCCAACCGGGTGATCAAGGCTGCTCATCCTGCCGAAAACGAACTTCGGCGAGGAGACTGAAGCCGTGACTTCGTTGGAGAGCGGGACGGCCGATGAGAGGCATCTTGGCGCTATAGGCGGGA
>NZ_JBVPVA010000540.1:0-1789 GCF_055612215.1 Actinomycetospora sp.
CACGCGATCACCACGGCCGACCTGCTCTCGGTCGCGCTCGTGCTCGTCGCGCTCGGGCTCCTCTGGAGCACGCGGCGCCGGTAGGGGCTCAGGGGTTCCCGAGCGGCAGCGGCCGCGGGGGCACCGGGCTCGAGACCACCACGGAGCTGGTGGTCTGACCGTGCAGCAGGAAGCGGTCGAGGAGCAGCTCGAGGTCCGCGAGCGACGCCGCGTGCACGCGCATGACGAAGCAGTCCTCACCGGTCACGCGATGGCACTCCGTCACCTGCGGGGTGCGGCCGGCGAGCTCGACAACCTTGGGGAGCTGACCCGGACCGGGGCGGACGCGCACCCAGGCGCTGACCGCCCACCCGATCGCGGCCGGGTCGAGGTCCACCCGGTAGCCGCGGATCACCCCACGCCGCTCGAGGCGGGCGAGGCGGCTGGACACGGTCGGGGTCGACAGGCCGACCTGCCGGGCCAGCGCGGACCGGGAGCGGCGCGGGTCCTCGACCAGCGCGGCGAGGAGCCGGCGGTCGACGTCGTCCAGCGGCTCGCCTGCCGACACGGCGGACGGAACCCGTTCTGCTTGTCGATCCGATGACATCGGGCGGCCTCGCCTCCGGTTCGTGAACCCGCTGGGCGCGGTGACCGAGAAGGCTAGGCCCATGCCCGATGTCCCGGAGTCCGGTCGCGAGGCGTTCGACGTGCCGCCGGACGTCGCCTACTTCAACACCGCGAACCTCTCGCCGATGCTGCACGCGGTCCGTGCCGCCGGGGAGGCGGCTCTGCAGCGTCGGTCCCGGCCGTGGACGATCGGCGCCGAGGACTGGTTCACCGACGTCGAGCGGCTGCGCGGGCTCGTCGCGGGCGTGCTCGGTGGCGACGCGGACGGCGTCGCGCTGGTGCCCGCGACCAGCTACGGCTTCGCCCTCGCCGCCCGGAACCTGCCGTTGACGCCCGGGCGACGGGTGCTGGTGCTCGCCGAGGAGTACCCCTCGGGGATCTACACGTGGCGTGCGGCGACCCGGGCGGCCGGCGCGGAGATGCTGACCGTGCACCGCGAGGCGGGGCAGGGATGGACCGAGGCGATCCTCGAGGTCCTCGACGAGCGGGTGGGCGTGGTCTCGGTGCCGCAGGTCCACTGGACCGACGGCGCCGTCGTCGACCTCCCCGCCGTCGCCGCCCGCGCCCGCGCGGTGGGTGCCCGCCTGGTGGTGGACGCCAGCCAGTCCCTCGGCGCGATGCCGTTCGACCGGGCGGTCGTCCGGCCGGACTTCCTGGTCACCGTCGGCTACAAGTGGCTCCTGGGTCCGTTCGGCGTCGGCTACCTCTACGTCGACGAGGAGCACCGCGGCGGCGCGCCGATCGAGCACAACTGGATCCTCCGCGAGGGCTCCGAGGACTTCGCCCGCCTGGTCGACTACCGCGACGAGTACCAGCCGGGCGCCCGCCGCTTCGACGTGGGGGAGCGGACGAAGTTCGAGCTCGTCCCGATGGCGGTCGCGGCGCTGGAGCAGATCACGCGCTGGGGGGTCGACCGGATCGCTGCGGAGCTGGAGGCGGTCACGGCGCGCCTCGAGCGGGACGGGCGCGCCCTCGGGTTCGACCCGGTGCCGCGCGCCGGGCGGGGGCCGCACATGCTGGGGCTGCGGCTGCCGCCCGGTGTCCGGGGTCACGTCCTCGAGGCGCTCGCCGCCAGCGGCTGCCATGCGTCCGTGCGCGGGGAGTCGCTGCGTCTCGCCCCGCACCTGCACGTGAACGCCATCGACCTCGATCGTCTCGGCGAGACCCTCGCGGCGGCCGCGGG
>NZ_JBVPVA010000665.1:0-11786 GCF_055612215.1 Actinomycetospora sp.
CTTCTCGACGCGGCTGAAGGCGCGGTCGCGCCGCGGCATGATCCACGGGGGCGTGCGCTGGAAGACCGTGAGGTGCCCGACGACGGGCGCGATCTCGGGCACGAACTGGATCGCCGAGGCGCCGGTGCCGATCACGGCGACGCGGCGGCCGCGCAGGTCGAGGTCGTGGCGCCAGGTGGCCGAGTGGAACACCTCGCCGTCGAACCCGTCGAGGCCGGGGACGTCCGGGAACGACGGGTCGGAGAGCGCCCCCGAGCCCAGGACGACGGCGTCGGCGGTCCAGGTGCCCTGCGTCGTGGTGACCGTCCAGCGCTGGTCGTCCTCGGACCAGCGGACCTCGGTGACCTCGTGGTGGTTGCGCGTGAACCGGTCGATGCCGTACTCCGCCGACACCCGCTGCAGGTAGGCGTGGATCTCCGACTGGGCGGAGAAGGAGTGGCTCCAGTCCGGGTTCGGCGCGAAGGAGAACGAGTAGAGGTGGCTCGGCACGTCGCACGCGCAGCCCGGGTAGGAGTTGTCGCGCCAGGTGCCGCCCACGTCGCCGTGCCGCTCGAAGACCAGGAAGTCCTCGACGCCGGCCCGGCGCAGGCGGATCGCGGTGCCGAGACCGGAGAAGCCGTTGCCGACGATGGCGACGGACAGGTGGGGCACCGCGGCGTCGGCACCGGCCGTGGGGGCGGGGCGCGCGGTCTCGGTGGTCATGGTCGGGGCCTCCCATTGGTACGACGGCGTACCGTCTCGGCCGCGAGCATGGTACGAGGTGGTACCATAAGCCAGTGACTGTGAGCGCGCACACGGCAGGTGGCGAGGAGCCCCCGGTCGTGTCGGCGATCCGGACGGGCGGCGCCGCGGCGCTCGCCCCGGCGGACCACCGCCAGCGGCTCCTCGTCGCCATGGCCGAGCTGCTGGCCGAGCAGGGCTACGCGAGCGTGACCGTCACCGACGTCGTCGCGCGGGCCCGGGTGTCCAAGCGGACGTTCTACCAGCACTTCTCCGACCGCGAGGAGTGCCTGCTCGCGACGTACCGCGTCGTCGCCGAGGGCCCGCTGCACATGATCAGCCAGGCCGCGGAAGCCGTGGCCGGGCAGGGCCTGTCCCTGCGCGAGGCGATCGCCGGCCTGACCGGCGCCTACCTCGCGGCCATGGCCGAGCACCCGTTGCTGACCCGCGCGATGCTCACCGAGCCGGGGTCGACGGGACCGGCCGGGCGGCGGGCGCGCCGCGAGGTGCTGCGCCGCTTCGCCGACCAGCTGGTCGCGCTCGCCGCGGGCGTCGGCGGCCGCGTCGGCGCCGGTCCGCTGCCCCTGGCGCTCGCCCAGGCGCTGGTCGGCGGGATCAACGAGCTGGTGCTCGCGGCGGTCGAGTCGGCCGACCGCGAGGAGGTCGAGCCGGCGCAGATCGCCGAGGAGATCCTCGGCCTGCGGGACACGGTCACCGACCTCGCGGTCGCGGTGCTCGAGCGGCGGGGCTGAGCGGGGGCTCAGCGGTCCCGCGAGAAGAGGATCGCGAGCACCGTGCACCCGAGCACGATCAGCACGGTGGGCAGGACGGCGATCACCGAGTCCGCGTCGACGGCCCCCAGCAGTGTCACGCGGACCCCCTCAGCCCCAGGCCGGGGCGGGGACGCCGGCGCGGTCGTCGCGCAGCACGGCGGCGGAGTGCCGGGTGATGACCACGGTCCCCGCGACGACGACCGCGGCCGACAGGATCTCCCCGCCCAGGGCGAGCGGCGCGGTCGCCACGTGCTCGCCGAGCACGAGCACGCCGAGCAGCACCGCGACGGCGGGGTCGGTGGTGCCGATCACCGCGTTCACCGGGGCGTTGAGCCGCCCGAGATGCAGGGCCCGCTGGGACAGCGCCCACCCGCACGCCGCGCTGACGACCGCCGCCGCCGCGGGCCACGTCGTCAGCGCCGCGACGAGGCCCGGCTCGCGCAGCGCGGTGGCGAACAGGGTGGCCGTCAGGCCGTAGAACCCGCCGGTCGCGACCGCGAGCAGCGCCGCGCGCACCGGCTCGCCCCACCCGACCCCGCGCAGGCCCAGGACGCCGACCGTCCCGGCGACCAGTGCCGCGCCGAGCAGCGGGGTGACGACCGGTGACGGCGTGACGGCGGGCGCCTGCGGCCGGGCGACGGCGAGGAACGTCGCGAGCCCCACCACGCACGCACCCGAGGCGACCAGCAGCCGGCGGTCCAGCCGGCGCCGCGCCAGCCGGGCCGAGGCGATGGTGCCGAAGACCAGCCCGGTGACGAGCACCGGCTGGACGAGGGCGACCGGCCCGATGTGCAGCGCGAAGGCGTAGGAGCACCAGGCGATCGCGATGACCACCTGCCCGGTCCACCAGCGACGTCGTCGCAGCACCCGGGAGAGCAGGGCGACCGTCGAGGCCGGCTCCTCGATCTCCTGGCCGGCCCGCTGCTGCAGCACGGTGCCGGTCGCGATCCCGCACGCGCCGAGCAGCGCGGTCACCAGCGCGATCGCGGGGCTCACCGGGCGCTCCCGACCAGGCGCGGGCCGAGCCCGTCGTCGCGGTCCGTCGGCACCGCCGCCACCGCCGGCCCGGTCTGCGCCGGAGCGGGAGCCGGAGCCGGAGCCGGAGCCGGCAGCCCGAGCACGGCCGCGAGGTCGACCCGGGCGTGCCGGTCGGACCAGCGGGCGGCGCGGGCGTGGGCGGCGGCGAGCGCGGCGGGGTCGGCGATCCAGGCGCGCAGCAGCCGGGTCAGCGCACGCGGGCGCCGGCAGGTCCGCGCGAGTCCGGCGGTCCCGAGCAGCCGGGCGGAGTCCCGGCCGTGCCCGGGCAGCGGCTGGTGGATCACCAGGGTGCGCCCGCTCGCGAGCGCCTCCTGGGCGGTCGCGCCGCCGGAGTTGTTGACGACGACGTCGGCGGCGGCCAGGAGGGTGGGCACGTCGTCGACCCAGCCGGGGATGCGCAGCCGGGTACCGGCGCCGGTGCGCTCCCGCAGGGCCTTCAGCCGCCTCCGCGCCCGCTCGTCCCGCCCGCACAGCGCGACGACGTGGCAGCGCGGGTCCGCGGCGAGCGCGGCACGCACGGCACCGGCCACCCCGCCCAGTCCGAGCGAGCCCGCCGTCACGACGACCACCAGCGCATCGTCGGGCAGGTCGAGCGCCCGGCGGGCCGCACGGGCCTCGTCGTCGCCGACCGGGCCGAAGGGGGCGCCGACGAGCGGCGAACGGACCGTCACGGCCGCGCCCGGGTCCATCGCCCGGGTGGGCTCGCGAGCCAGGTCGTCGGGGACCAGGTACTGGTCGACGCCCGGGTAGGTCCAGTAGGCGTGGGGCGCGAAGTCGCAGATCGCGGCGACGACGCGGGCGTCGAGGCGCCCCCGGCGCCGCAGCCACGCGAGCCCGGCGGTGGCGAGCTGGTGGGTGGACACGACGACGTCGGTCGGCGCGCCCGCGAGGTCCGTGGCGAGCGCTCGGGCCACCCAGGCGCCCATGACCTCGCGGTAGAACCAGCGCACGAGCCGCGAGCGGGTGACCGCCGCGTACCAGGCCTCCTGGAGCAGCGGGGTCCACCGGACCGCGAACTCGAAGAGCCAGCGGAACACCGGACCCGAGCCGTGGCCCATCCGGGCGAAGGCCTCGGCAACGCGGACGCCGCAGTCGGGGCGGTCCCGGGTGACGGTCGCGTGCACGGCGCGGGCGACGGCCTCGTGGCCCTGGCCGATGTCGCCGGAGACGATCAGCACGCTCCCCGCCCGGTCGTCCTGCGGCCCCGTCACGGGGTCCAGTCTCTCGATCCACGCGGTGGCACACCCGTCCGGGTGCACTGTTCACGCTCCGGGGCGCCCTCGTTCACCCCCGCCCGCGGGCTTCTCCGACGTGTCATCCGGGCCTCACCGAGGCGCCGTCCGGGCCCACGATCATGTGTCCCGACGTCGAGATCCACCGTGGGTCACAATTGGTTCACGGGCGGGTCACGGCCCCCGTGCGAAGAACACGGGCGTGGATGTCCCGTGCCCGCCGGACGTCCTCAGCAGAGAGGAGCCCCACGACCGATGACCGCACTCGGCGTCCCGAGGTCGATCAACTCCCGGAGGCGCCACGGTCCCCGTGCCGCCGCCCGGGACGCCCCGGACGGGGACGCGGGCGGGCGCTCCCCCCGCGTGGTCGTCCTCACCGCCCGCGTGGGTGCCGGGCACGACCGCCCCGCCCACGAGCTCGCGTCCCGGCTGCGCGCCCGGGGCGCGGTGACCGAGGTGCACGACTACCTCGACGCCCTGCCGCGCTTCGGTCAGGTGATCATCGGCGACGGCTACGGCGTCGTCGTCAACACCATGCCGCGGTTCTTCGACTGGCTCTTCCGCGCCCTCGAGCGCCGGGGCCTCGTCCGCGCCATCGTCCTGACCTTCCTCGTGTGCTCCGAGCGGACGGTCCGCCGCTGGATCTCCGGGGCCGACGTCGTCGTCTCCACCTTCCCGCTCTCGTGCCAGACCCTCGGCCGGATGCGGGCGGCCGGGCACGTCGCGGTGCCGGTGGTGAGCTACCTGACCGACCCGGCGCCGCACCGGATGTGGCTGCACCCGGGCGTCGACGTCCACCTGTCGGTGACCACCGCCTGCGCCGTCGCCGCGGACGAGGTCTACGGCGTCTCCGTCCGCCCGGCCGGGCCGCTCGTGGACCCGCGGTTCTCCCGGGCGCACACCGAGGCGGACCGCGCCGACACCCGTCGCGAGCTGGGCCTGTCCGACGACGAGACCGCGGTCCTGATCAGCGCGGGCTCCCTCGGGCTCGGGGACGTCCCGGCCCTCGTCGACGCCGCGCTGGTCAACCCCGCGGCGCACGTGCTGGTCCTCTGCGGGCGCAACGCCGACCTCCGCGCCCGGCTCGACGCGCGGGACCGGGTCACCGCGCTCGGCTGGCGCGACGACGTCCCACTGCTCATGGCCGCCGCGGACGTGCTGCTGCACAACGCGGGCGGGCTGTCGGTCACCGAGGCGCTGGTCGCCAACCTGCCGGCCGTGACGTACCACCCGATCCCCGGTCACGGCCGCGCGAACGCCACGGTCCTCGCGCAGGCCGGGCTGGCGCCGTGGCCGACGAGCCCGGACGGGCTGGCCACGGTCCTGGACGGCGTCGCGGCCACCTCGCCGCTCTCGCCGTGGCCGGCGACCCCCGGGACCGACGTCGCCGCGATCGTGCTGGAGCTCGCCGACGAGGAGCGTCAGGCGGTGACGGCCGCGTAGCCACCCAGGCACCTCTCGACGACCCAGCGAGCCACCCCGGGAGGCCACGGCGCGGGGAGCCCGAGCGTGACGTGGGTGAACCCGGCGTGCAGGGCCTCGCGGATCCCCGCCCGGGTCGCGTCGGGGTCGTCGTAGGAGACGCCCAGGTGGATCGAGCGGGTGATCGACGCCGGGTCGCGGCCGATCTCGGCGCAATACCGGTCGAGCAGCGCGCTGCGGGAGGCCGCGTCCGCGACGTCGCCGCCCGGGATGTTCCACCGGTCGGCGTGCTTCGCCACGACCCGCAGCGTCGAGGCCGCCCGGCCGCCGATCAGGATCGGCGGGTGGGGCGTCTGGACCGGCTTCGGGTTGCCGAACGCGCCGGTCAGCGTCACGTGCGAGCCCGCGAAGTCGAACGGCTCGTCGGCGGTCCACAGCCGCCGGATCACCGTGCAGGCCTCGTCGAGGGCGCCGACCGAGTCGGAGAAGTCCTGGTAGGGCAGGCCGTGGGCGTCGTACTCGCGCCGCGCCCACGGGATGCTCGGCCGCGAGCCCGCGCCGATCCCGAACTCCAACCGGCCGCCGGAGACGACGTCCACCGTCGTGGCGATCTTGGCCAGCAGGGCCGGCGGGCGGATCCGGTTGCTGGTGACGAGCAGCCCCAGGCGCAGCCGCGAGGTCTGCGCGGCGAGGGCGGACAGCAGCGTCCAGCCCTCGTAGATCGGCCCGGTGATGTCCCCGCCGATCGGCAGGAGGTGGTCGAAGAGCCAGGCGTGCTCGATCTCCGGGAGGGCGTCGGCCTCGCGCCAGACGCGCAGGACGTCGGTGTAGTCGACCTGCTGGGGGGCGGTCGCGATCCCGAAGCTCGGGCGGCTCGACATGGGTGACCTCTGGCATGCTGGAGAGACGGAACCTGGTTCCGCCAAGGTTACGGAACCTGGTTCCGTTTGTCGACGCTCGGGGGTGGACGTGACCGGGAGGACGGACGCGCCCCGCCGCCGCGCGGACGCCCGGCGCAACGAGGAGGCCCTGCTGGAGGCGGCCGCGGCAGCCTTCGTCGCCTCGGGCGTCGACGCCCCGGTGCGGGACGTCGCGGCGCGGGCCGGCGTCGGTGTCGGCACCGTGTACCGCCACTTCCCGACGCGCGCCGACCTCGTCGTCGCCGTCTACCGCCACCAGGTCGAGGCCTGTGTCCAGGCGGGCCCGGCGTACCTCGCCGAAGCCGCGTCGCCCTACGCCGCCCTCGCGCGGTGGGTCGACGGCTTCGTCGACTTCCTGGTCACCAAGCACGGGCTGGCGGGGGCGCTGCGCGGCGACGCCGGCCGGTTCGAGGCCCTCCACGCGTACTTCCTCGAGCGGCTCGTCCCGGTGTGCGACGAGCTGCTGGGCGCCGCCGCGGCCGCCGGCGAGGTCCGCGACGACCTGAGCGGCTACGAGCTCATGCGGGCCGTCGGGAACCTCTGTGCCGGGGCGGAGGACGACGAGGGCTACGACGCCCGGCGGCTCGTCGGGGTCCTCCTGGCGGGCCTCAGGGCTGGATCACCTGGATGACCCCGCCGCTGACGCCGGCCACGAAGAGCGTGCCGCTGGTCGGGTCGACGCCGAGTGTGTAGGGGTTCTGCACCGTCGGGACGCGCGCGACCTCGCGGGGCTGCGGGGTCGTCATGTCGTAGCCGATCACCTGGTTGGTGCCCGACGAGGCGACGTAGACCCGGTCGCGCACCGGGTCGTAGGTGATGCCGTAGGGGCCGCCCGGCTGCGGGATCGCGCCGACCTGGGTCGGCGGTCCGGTGGGGCTCGGCTGGAAGACCAGCACCTGGTTCCCGCGGGTGTCCGTGGCGATCATCCGGCCGTGCCGGTCGGCGACGAGGTGCGTCGGGCCCTGGCCGGACGGGGCCTCACCGACGATGCGCAGGGTGTTCACGTCGTAGGTCGTCAGCGTGTTCTTGCGCACGTCGATCAGCCCGACGAGATCGCCGACGGGCGCCAGGCCCGCCGGCTGCACGGCGTTCGTGAAGACCTTGACGACCTGGTCGCCCCGCACGGCGGTCACCGTCCCGCCGAGCTCGTCGGCGGTCATCACGGTGCCGTTCGGGTCCTGGGTAGCGTCGTGCGGGACGGTCCCGACGAACAGCGGCGCCGCGGCCTGCCCGCCCGGCAGCGACACCCGCACCAGCGCGTTCGCGCTCTCCACCGGCACGAGCACCGGGCCGCCCGGGGCGGCGAGCTGGAGGTGGCGCACGAAGCCGGGCAGCGGGGTGCGGGTGCGCACGGCGCCGGTGTCCGCGTCGAGGAGCACGAGGCTGTTGGGATTGCGGGTCGCGACGGCGACGGTACGGGTCACGGGGTCGACCACCACGCCCTCAGGGGCCGAGCCGACCGGGATCTGCCGCCCCGGCGGCGGGGTCGAGGGCACGGGCGCGGACTGCGGTTCGGCGGCGAGCGGGAGTCCGCGGGTGTCGGGACGGGTGCCCTCGGTGGGGACGCCGGGCGGGAGCAGACCCGTCGTCGGGGTCACCGGCCCGGCCGAGGGAGAGCTGGGCGCCGGGGTGGGCGGCGGCTCGTTGCTGCAGGCCGTGAGCGCCAGCCCGGCGACCGCTAGGGCAACCAGCAGGGCGCGGGCTCGACGTCGAGGCATGTCCTTCAGTATTCCGTTCGTCGCGTGAGGTCCGACGACGGCGGGTGCTGCCCGCCGCCGCCGTCTCGGGAGCCTCCGCGCGCCGCGCCCCTTCGGTTCACCCGCCCGGGGTGCCCGACACGTCGACCCCGAGGCGTGGCACCGTCGCGGGGGAGACGACGCCGGGCAGGACGCCCGGCACCACCCCCGCCGCACCGCCGGCCCCATGGAGGACGACATGGCCACGACCACGCTCTCGGTCCCCGAGATCCACTGCGACCACTGCCGCGCCGCGATCGAGGGGGCGCTGTCCCCCATCGACGGCGTGGAGGGCATCGACGTCGACCTCGAGCAGCGCGTGGTGCGGGTGGAGCACGACGACGACCTCGCGCTCGGCTCGGTGGTCGAGGCGATCGAGGACCAGGGCTACGACGTGCCAGGGCGCGAGGCCTACATGCGGGCCTGAGCCGGCCCCCGCCTGACGGCACCGCCCCGACGGCAGCAGTGGCACCTCGCTGCCGTCCGACGGCAGGACGGCGCCGTTCGCCCACGCGGCACGGCGCCGCCCGAGGACCTACGCGGACTTCGTCGCCTTCTCGTCGGTGCTCTCGTCGTCGGCCTTCTTGCGGCGCGAGCGCGACGACGACCCGGATTTCGAGGCCTTGGTCTCCGAGCTCTTCGACGACCCGCTCTTGGACGACGAGCTCTTCTTCCGCGTGGACTTCTCCTCGGCGGGTGCCTCGGCCTCGGCCGCCGGGGCGGACTCCTGCGCGGCCGGCGCCTCGTCCGACCCGGAGTCCGACCCCGAGCCCGAGTCCGACCCGGTCTCCGCGGCCCGGCCGCCCGCCGCCTCGACCGAGCGGCGCAGCGCCGTGAGCAGGTCGGTCATGTCGTCGGTGTCCTCGGCGGCGGTCTCCTCGGGTGCCGGGCGGCCGCCGCCGTGCTCGCGCTTGTACTCGATGAGGTCGGCGACGGCCTTGCGGTAGTCGTCCTCGAACTCGGAGACCTCGAACTCGCCGGAGAGCGAGTCGATGAGCGAGGAGGCCATCGCCATCTCCTGCGGGCGGACCTCGACGTCGTTGTCGAGCACCGGGAAGTCGGCCTCACGCACCTCGTCGGGCCAGAGCATCGTCTGGAGCACGATCGCGTTGTCGCGGACCCGCAGCAGGGCGAGCGTCTCGCGCTGGCGCAGCGCGACCTTGACCAGCGCCATCCGGTCGGTCTCGCGCAGCGCCTCGCGAAGCAGCGAGTACGGCTTGAGTGCCTTGTTCTCCGGCTCGAGGTAGTAGCTCTTGTCCAGCAGCAGGGGGTCGACCTGGTCGGCCGGGACGAACTGCACGACGTCGATCTCGTGGCCGCTCGCGGTCGGTAGCGAGGCGAGGTCGTCGTCGTCGAGCATGATCAGCTGGCCGTCGTCGGTCTCGTAGCCCTTGGCGATCTCGGAGTACGCGACCTCCTCGCCGCACACCGAGCACGTCCGCTTCTGGCGGATGCGTCCACCGTCGACCTCGTGCACCTGGTGGAAGCGGATGTCGTGGTTCGTCGTCGCGGCGTAGAGCCGCACGGGCACGTTGACCAGCCCGAACGACACCGCGCCGTTCCAGATCGCGCGCATCGCGCGGCTCCCCTCGCTCCGCCGCCCGTCACCCGACGTGACGGCCACAGTCCCTCCAGGATGCCCCACACGCGTCTCCTCTCCCAGGATCCGCGGACGGACACGCGATTTGGGCGCGGCGCCCCGACACGCCGGCGGACGTCGCGGCGGGACTGTCGGGGGTGCAGGGCACGATGTCGGCATGCAGGGAGTCGGTGAGCGCGACGGCCTGGTGCGGCCGATGCAGCCGGTCTCCGGCCACCTCCCGGTGGGCCGGCGGTGGAGCTACGAGGTCGACTGGAGCGGCATCCGGCTGCTGGCCGACGTCGACCAGGGGACGTTGTGCCTGCGCACCCTCGAGGGGGACGACGTGACGGCGCGGTTCCCCGAGTTCGCGGGGCTGGCCGACGTCGTGGCCGACGGGCTCTTCGACGGCGAGGCGGTGCTGCTCGACGCCGGGCAGCCGTCGTCGCTGGCGCTGGTCGACCGGCTGCGGCGGGCCGACCCGCGCCGCGCCCGCTCCCTCGCCCGGGCCCGGCCGGCGATCTTCATGGTGTACGACGTGCTGCGGCTCTACGGCGTGGTGCTCACCGAGCGCCCCCTCGACGAGCGCCGGGCCACCCTGGGGCGGCTGGCGCTCGACGAGGTGGGCCGCATCCAGGTGTCGCCGGTGTACGACGACGGGGTCGCGCTGCTGGCCGGGGTGCGTGAGCAGGGGCTTCCCGGGGTGATGGCCCGCCGGCGGGACACCCCGTACGACGCCGAGGCGCCGCAGGACTGGGTGCGGGTGGTCGCGGGAATCGACCCGGAACCGACCACGCCGACCGAGATCGTCGCCGACCTGCCCGTCCCGCCGCGTCCGCGCCCCGACCGGCCGGAGGACACCCCGCCCGCGCCCGGGCCCGGGCCCGCGCTCGCCCCGCCGCTGTCCGGTCCGTCGTCGGGGACCGGGCGGGGCCGGCACAGCCGGGAGGACGAGCCGCCCGGGCTGTGGTGAGCGTCCCCCGCGAGCGGCTCAGCCCCGCGCGAGCAGACCCGCCGTCAGGATCGCGACGAGCTGGGTGAGGGCCGCGGTGAGGTCGAGGCGCATCGCGGCCAGCTCCGGGTCCGCGGCGTACGCGGCGGTCATCGCCTCGGAGGGCTGGCACGCCGTCCACACCGAGCCCGCGCAGAGCATGGTCGCCCCGGCGAGGGAGAACGCGGCGTCGGCGGTGAGTTCCGGCACGTGGCGGCGCGTGATGCCGGCGAGCTCGGAGGTGGCGTCCAGCAGCGCGTGCTTGTGTCGTCCGGCGAGCTCGGCCGAGACGTTGCGTTCCAGGACCGCGGACTGGGCCCCCAGCAGGTCGCAGAGCACCGGGCGGGCGACGAGGGAGCCGGCGAGCAGACCGGCGAGGGCGTCGGTGCGCTCGCGCTCGGTCCCGGTCGGGACCGGGGCGCCCGCGACCTCGGCGAGCCACTCCGCCACCCGGGCGTGCATGAGGTCGAGCAGGGCCGCCTCGCGGGACTCCACGTAGCGCAGCACGTTCGACTTCGCGAGGCCGACGCGGCGGGCCAGCTCGTTGAGGCTGACCTCGGAGACCGGCATCTCGGCCAGCATCGCCGCGAGGGTGCCGAGGATCGCGCGACGTCGTTCGTCGCGCTGCTCGTCGCTGCGTGCCCGGCGGAAGGTCACGCCGCCCAGATTACAGACCACTGGTCCCTTGCAGAACAGACCGGCGGTCCGTTAGCGTCGACGGTGACAACAGACCGATGGTCTGTTGAACGCTCGTGGAGGCAGTCATGTACGAGGTCCCCGACCAGACCGGACGGACCGCCGTTGTCACCGGCGCGAACAGCGGCACGGGCCAGGAGGCGGCCGCCCGGCTCGCCGCCGCCGGGGCGCGGGTCGTGCTCGCGGTCCGCACGCCGGCGAAGGGGGAGGCCGCCCGGACGCGGATCCTCGCCCGGGCGCCCGGAGCCGAGGTGGAGGTGCGCCGGCTCGACCTCGCCGACCAGGCCTCGGTGGCCGCGTTCAGCGAGGGTCTGCTCGCCGACGGGCGCCGGGTCGATCTGCTGCTCAACAACGCCGGGGTCATGGCCGTGCCGGAGCAGCACCTCACCGCGGACGGGTTCGAGCTGCAGATGGCGAGCAACGCGCTCGGCCCGTTCGCGCTCACCGTGCACCTGCTCCCGCTGCTGCTCAGGGCGCCCGGGGCCCGGGTCGCGACGATGTCGAGCGGCGCCGCGTACCTGGGCCGGGTGGACCCGGCGCACCTCGCCGTGCCCCGGCGCTACTCCCCGATGCGCGCCTACGGCGCGTCCAAGCTCGCCGACCTGCTGCTCACCAACCACCTCGCCCGGCTCGCCGACGAGCGCGGCTGGGACCTGCGCAGCACCGGCGCGCACCCCGG
>NZ_JBVPVA010000684.1:0-6408 GCF_055612215.1 Actinomycetospora sp.
TCGGGGTGCGAGGGGTGGTCGACGGGACGTGGGCCCGCGGGCGGGCGTCCGGCGTCGGGACCGCGCTGCTCCGGGTAGGGGGGCCCGTAGCCCTGCTCGGGCGGACCGGGACTCCGACGGTCCGCCACGACGTCGTGCGACTGCGGCGGGGTGTCGGTCATGGACGCGGTGCGGCCGGACCGGTCGCGTCGATCGCGCCCCGGCTCCGGCGACCCGCCGGCGCCGACCGTCATCGCGCCCCGTCGGCCGTGGCTGCGGCCACGGCACCGTCGAGGACGACAGCGGACAAAGCGTTCTCCCTCGCTGGACGACCACTCGGTTCCGGGCGCGCGGACCCGTCCGCTCGAGCGATCGGGGAGCACGCTGGGGACGGAGCATACGTGCGGGTCCGAGGCCCTCGTCACCGGAGCGCCACCCACCCGGACCAGGCTCGTTGACATGCACTTGACCTGCGGTGAGAGGTCGAGACCGCACCGTCGGCGGTCGGGGAGGATCTGCCAGACTCCCCCTCGGAGCGACGTCGAGAGAGGACGGTTCCTGGCGTGTCCGACGTGGTCGACGGAACAGGACTGCCTGTTCGGGTGACGGTTCTGGTGCGCGCGCAGTGCACGACTTGCGACCGCATGGAGGACGTCGTCCGGCAGGTCTGCGCCGAGGCCGACGTGGGGTGGGAGCGGGTCGACATCGACACCGCCGACCCCGAGCTGCGCGGCGAGTTCGGCGACCGCATCCCCGTGACGCTGGTCGACGGCGAGGAGCACGCGACGTGGCGCGTCGACCCCGGCGCCCTGCGCACGGCGCTCTCCGCGTGACGGTGTTGCCCTCCGCGGCGCGGGGCGTCGTCGCCCAGGCCGGTGCCGGGGACGTCGCCGCGCTGCGGACCGCGACCTCGCTCGTGGTGCTCGCGCAGTCGACCTACCGCTCCCTGGCGGGGCTGTCGGCGGGCGGCGGCGACCGCGCCAACCCGGTGGTGCGCGACCTCGTCTCCACCGCGGTGACGCAGCTCGGCGACGCACGCGACGCGCTCGCCTCGGCCACCACCGGCGCCGGGGGCCGCGCCCAGACCGTCCCCGACCCGGCCTACGGCTCCGTCGTCGCCCAGGCCCTCCCGACGGTGCGCACCCCGGCCGACGTCGTCGGGCTGGCGCTCACCCTCGAGGACGTCCTCGCGCAGACCCTCGTCGCGGACGCCGCCGGCCTGTCCACCCCGGCGCTGCGGGCCACCGCACTGCGCGTGGGGGCCGCGGCCGCCGCGCGGAAGGCGAGCCTGCTCGTCGTCAACTCCCTGCTCTCCTCCGGGCGCTCCGACCTCGTCGTGGCGCCGCCCGACCTGGCCGCGCTCCCCGCCTCCGTCGGGACGGTCGGGTTCCCCGACACCCGCTTCCCGACGGCGAAGGCGTCCCCGCCCGAGGAGGGCTCGGGATGAGCGCCGCGACGGGCCGGCCGTCCCGCCGGCTGGGGCTCGGCGGCGCGGCCGCCGGCCGGCTCGGCGCGGGCGCGCTGGCCGCGGGCGCCGACGCCCCGCCCGCCGGCCCCGCGGGGACGGCCGCCGCTCCGCCGCCGAGCACGACGACGACCGCGCCGCGCCCCGCCTACGTCGGGGACCAGCGGGGGATCGCGTTGTGCGCGGCGCTCTCCGCGCTCGCGGCCAGCCTCTACTCGGGCGCCGTCCTCGCCGCGAGCGACGGCCGCCTGGGCCAGGTGCCCGGCGTCGTCACGGCCTTCCTCTCCGGGGCCGGGGCCCAGCACACCGAGCACGCGGCGGCGTGGAACGCGCTGCTGACCGCGGCCGGCCTCCCGGCCGTCACCGGGACGCCGCTCTCGGTGGAGACCGAGCGCCGCGCCACGCTCGGGCGGGCCGCGGCGCCCACCGACCTGCTCTCGGTCGCCGTGGACGTCGAGGCCTCGGTGGCGGCCACCGTCCTCGCGCGGGCGGGGGAGTTCACCGACGCCGGGGCGGCGGCGCTGGCGGCGACGCTCGCGCCGGTCGCCGCCATGCACGGCGCGACGGCCGCCTTCCTGCTGGGCCGCCCGACCGGGGTCGCCCCGGGGCCGGCGGGGGCCGCCCTCGGCCTCGACGCACTGACCGTCTGAGCCGGGCGCGCGTGTGCCCTGGCGTGCCGCGCCGGGCCCCGGGCTGGCACACTGGACCGAATCGCGGCCGTGACCAGCGACTTTGTGCGTGTGTTCACGAGCGGTAGGCTCGATCCGAGCACAGCGGCACGAGGAGGCTCCCGGCGTGACGGTGGACGGGGGTGTCCCACGCCCCGTGACGGCCGGGGCGCCCGCGACCCCGGACGCGGCCTCCACCGGCCCCGCGCCGCTCCGTCGGGTCCCCGACGCGACCGTCGCCCGGCTCGCGGTCTACCTGCGGGTCCTGACGGAGATGCTTGCGCGGGGCGTGCGCACGGTCTCCAGCGACGTGCTCGCGCAGGCGGCCGGGGTGAACGCGGCGAAGCTGCGCAAGGACCTCTCGCACATCGGTTCGTCCGGCGTGCGCGGGGTGGGCTACGACGTCTCGCGGCTCACCGCGCAGGTCGAGTCCGTGCTCGGGCTCACCCGATCGCACGCGGTCGCGCTCGTCGGAGTGGGCAACCTCGGGCACGCGCTCGCCGGCTACGGCGGGTTCGCCGCGCGGGGCTTCGGGGTCGCGGCGCTGTTCGACGTCGACCCGGCCCTGGTCGGCACCGAGATCGGTGGGGTGGAGGTCCTGGACGTGGCCGAGATCCCACGCGTGTGCACCGAGCGCGGGGTGACCATCGGGGTGGTGGCGACACCGGCGGTCGCGGCGCAGCAGGTCTGCGACGCGCTGGTCGGCGCGGGGGTGCGGAGCATCCTGAACTTCGCGCCGACCGTGCTCTCGGTGCCCGACGGCGTCGAGGTGCGCAAGGTCGACCTGGCGGTGGAGATGCAGATCCTGGCGTTCCACGTCTCCCGCGGGGGTCCTGGGGCGACGGCGTCGACACCGTCGGCGAGCGAGACGGAGAAGGTGTTCGGATGAGTCTGCTGCTCGTGGGTGTGTCCCACCGCACGGCACCCGTGTCGGTGCTGGAGCGGGTCACGATCTCCGGCGAGGACACCGCGAAGGTCCTCGACGAGCTGATCGCGGGGGAGCACGTCTCCGAGGCCGTCGTGCTCTCGACGTGCAACCGCATCGAGATCTACGCGGTGGTGGAGACCTTCCACGGCGGCCTCACCGAGGTCTCCGGGGTCCTGGCCCGCCACGCCCAGGCCGACGTCTCCGACCTGACCGACCACCTCTACGTCCACTACGCCGGGTCCGCGGTCGAGCACCTGTTCTCGGTGGCGGCCGGGCTGGACTCCATGGTCGTCGGCGAGGCGCAGATCCTCGGCCAGCTCCGGGCCGCCTACTCCACCGCACGCGAGCTCGGCACCGTCGGGACCGTCCTGCACGAGGTCGCGCAGCAGGCGCTGCGCGTCGGCAAGCGGGCCCAGGCCGAGACCGGGATCGACGCCGCGGGCGCCTCCGTGGTCACCGAGGCGCTCGACGACGCGGGGGCCGCGCTGGGCGACCTCGTCGGGCGCCGCGCGCTGGTCGTGGGGGCCGGCTCGATGGGCGGGCTCGCCGCCGCCGCGCTGCGCCGCCGGGGGATCGGCGAGATCGCCCTGGCCAACCGCACGCCCGAGCGCGCGGCCCACCTCGCCGACCTCGTGGCCGCCGAGGGCACGCCGGCCCGCGTCGTCGGGCTGGACGCCATCGGTGCCGAGATGGCCGCCACCGACCTCGTCGTGGTGTGCACCGGCGCCGTCGGCATCGTCGTCGACCTCGACACCGTCCGGACCGGGGTGGCCGCGCGGCCGTCGTCACGCCCGCTCGTCGTCTGCGACCTGGGCCTGCCGCGCGACGTCGACCCCGACGTCGGGGCGCTGGCGGGGGTGACGCTGGTCGACCTGACCACGCTCGGGGAGCGCCTGTCGGGGACCGGGGCGGGCCAGGCCGTCGAGGCCACCCGCACGCTGGTCGCCGAGGAGGTCCGCGCCTACCTGGCCGCGCAGCGCTCCGCGGAGGTCACGCCGACGGTCACCGCACTGCGCCGCCGCGCCGCCGAGGTCGTGGACGCCGAGCTGCTGCGCCTCGACGGCCGGCTGCCCGGGCTGGAGGCCGACGTGCGCGGCGAGCTCGCGCGCACCGTGCGCCGGGTCGTGGACAAGCTGCTGCACACCCCGACCGTGCAGGTGAAGCGACTGGCGCAGTCGCCGGGCGGGGACACCTACGCCGAGGCCCTGCGCGAGCTGTTCGAGCTCGACCCGCAGGCGCCCGCCGCGGTCACGTCGGGTCCGGGCGGCTCCGCGATCACGGCCGAGACCGTGTCCGCCGCGGAGTCGGCGTGGCTCGAGGGCGGCGAGGTCGACCAGGCGCTCGCCGCGCCCGCGCCGCGGGGCCCGGGGAGCGCCCGGTGACCGCGCCGACCGAGCTGGGCACGATCCGGATCGGCACCCGCGCGAGCCACCTGGCGAAGACCCAGACGCAGAGCGTCGCCGACGCGCTCACCGCGCGGGGCGCCGAGGTGGAGATCGTGGAGATCTCGACCCTGGGCGACCGGTCCCAGGCGGCGAACACACCGATCGCCCAGGCGGGCGTCGGGGTGTTCACCTCGGCGCTGCGCGAGGCGCTGCTGGAGGGACGCATCGACGTCGCCGTCCACTCCTACAAGGACCTCCCGACGGCGGGCCTGCCCGGCGTCGTGCTGGCCGCGGTGCCCGAGCGGGCCGACCCCCGCGACGTGCTGGTGGCCCGCGACCAGATGGTCCTCGGCGAGCTCCCGCCCGGCTCGGTGATCGGGACCGGCGCGCCCCGGCGGACGGCACAGCTCAACGCGCTGGGCCTGGGGCTGCAGGTCGTCGGGATCCGCGGCAACGTCGAGACCCGGATCCGCAAGGTCACCGACGGCGAGGTCGACGGCGTGGTCCTCGCGCGGGCCGGGCTCGCGCGGATCGGCCGGGCGGGCGAGGCCACCGAGGTCCTCGATCCGCTGCAGATGCTGCCCGCCCCCGGCCAGGGCGCGCTCGCCGTGGAGTGCCGGGTGGCCGACACCGGCCTCGAGACCTTCCTGCGGTCGTCGTTGCACGACGAATCGACGTCCGCCGCCGTGTCGGCCGAACGGGCGGTGCTGCAGGAGCTCGGATCGCCGTGCAGCGCAGCCATCGGTGCCCTGGCCGATCTCGTCGAGGATCTGGACGACGACGGGCGCATCGTGGAGCGATTGTCGTTGCGGGCGTTCGCCACGACGGCCGAGGGAGCGCTCGTGCGCAACTCGGCCACCGGAGAGACGAAGGATGCCGAGCAGATCGGGCGGTCGCTGGCCGCCGAGCTGCTCGCCGACGGCGCGGAGCCGACGGCCACCGTGACCGGTGGCTGACGGACGCGACCGTCGCAGGGAGATGACGATGGGACGAGACAGGACATGACCGCACCCCCCTCCACCACCGCAGGACGGGTCGCCTTCGTGGGCAGCGGACCCGGTGACCCCGGGCTGCTGACCGTGCGGGCCCGCGAAGCGCTGGCCTCTGCGACCTACGTCGTGGCGGACCCGGGCGTGCCCGACGACGTGCTCGCGCTGCTCGCCGACGCGCCCCGCCCGGTCACGGTCCGCCGGCCCGGCGGCGACGCCGAGGTCTCCCCGCTGCCCGACCCCGACGGCGCCCCGGCCGACGGGTCGCTGGCGGGCGGGGCCGAGGTCGCCGAGGCGCTGCCCGAGGACCCGACGGCGCTCGCCGAGCACCTCGCCGCGCAGGCGCAGGGCGGTGCCTCCGTCGTCCGCCTCGTCGTGGGCGACCCGCTCACCCGCGGGAACGTGATCACCGAGGTCCGGGCCGTCGCCGCCGCCGGGGTGCCGTTCGACGTGGTGCCGGGCATGCCGGCGAGCACCGCCGTCCCGGCCTACGCCGGCGTCGCGCTGGGCTCGGCGTACACCGCCGTCGACGTCCGCGGCGGGCTGGACTGGACCACGCTCGCGGTCGCGCCCGGCCCGCTCGTGCTCACCGCGTCGGTCACCGACCTCGCGTCGACCTCGTCGTCGCTGGTCGAGAACGGCTGGAAGCCCGAGACGCCGGCGCTGATCACCTCGCAGGGCACCGAGTCGAAGCAGCGGACGGTCACGTCCAGCGTCGAGCGCCTGACCACCGACGGCGCCGACCTCGAGGGTCCGCTGACGGTCACCGTCGGGGAGGCCGCGGGCGACCGGGCCGCCCTGTCGTGGTGGGAGTCGCGCGCGCTCTACGGCTGGCGGGTGCTGGTGCCCCGCACCAAGGACCAGGCGGGCGCGATGTCGGACCGGCTGCGCGTGCACGGCGCGGTGCCCGAGGAGGTCCCGACGATCGCCGTCGAGCCGCCGCGGTCGCCCGCACAGATGGAACGCGCGGTCAAGGGCCTCGTCGACGGGCGCT
>NZ_JBVPVA010000803.1:0-2479 GCF_055612215.1 Actinomycetospora sp.
GGTCGTCACCATGACCCTCTTCTTCGGGATCGGGCGACTCGAGATGGCCGTCGCGCAGTGGTGGCGACGCCGGCGGGACCCCTGAGACCCCGTCAGGCCCCGACCAGGGCCTGGTGCGCGACGGCCGCCGCGAGCATCGAGCGCTCGGCGGCCTCCCGCGTGTCCCCGAGCCCGACGAGGAGGTTCACCGCGAGCTCGGCCGCGGTGGGGAGTCCGCTGCCCGGCTCGCCGAAGGCGCCGCCGATCTCGAGCCGCAGGTAGCCGTGGGTGGCGCTGAGGAACTGCCGCGCGACGGCGGGTGCCTCCGCCGGGCGCAGCCGCCCGGCCTCGACGAGGTGGTCGGCGACGGGTCCTCGGTCTCGGGGACGGCGTCGACGTGACCGGCGAGCCCGACGAAGCCCTCCCCCACCGCCGCCTCGACGAGCCCGGGCATCCCCCCGAACAGCGTGTAGAGCGCCTGGGTGGACGCCCCGACCTCCGCGCAGACCTCGCCGTCACCCGTCATGATGGCGTCATAACGATGTTCTAGCTGCTTGGGGGGACAGGTGGCGGACGACTACGACGTCGTGATCGTGGGTGGCCGGTGCGCCGGGGCCTCGCTGGCGATCCGGCTGGCCCGCGCCGGGCTGCGGGTGTGCGTGCTCGACCGGGCGCACTTCCCCAGTGACGTCCCGTCCACCCACGGCATCCAGCCGGCCGGGGTCGCGATCCTGCGCGAGCTCGGGTGCTACGAGACGCTCGCCGCCCTCACCGACCCGATCGAGCGCGCCACCGTGGTGGTCGACGACGCCCGCATCGAGTTCGAGGGCGCCACCGAGCTCCTCGGCGCGCCCATGCTCAACCTGCGCCGGTCGGCCCTCGACGCGGTCCTGCTCGAGGCGGCCGTGACGGCGGGCGCGGACGTCCGCACGCGCACCGTCGTGACGGGTCTGCGGGAGGAGGAGGGCCGGGTGGCCGGGGTCGTGACGCCAGAGGGCCCGGTGCGGGCCCGCCTCGTCGTCGGGGCCGACGGGGCACGGTCGACCGTCGCCCGCCTCGTCGGGTCCGCGGAGTACTGCCGCACGCCGCCGGAGCGGCTGTTCCTCTGGGCCTACCTCGAGGGGACCGAGCACCCGCCCGGCCACGTGTGGATCGGCCGGATCGGCGACCACGGGTACCTCGCCAGCCCCACCGACGGCGGGGCGTTCCTGGCCGTCGTGGCCCCCGCCATGTCCCGCCGGGCCGAGGTTCTCGCCGACCGGCAGGCCGCGTTCGACGAGGGCCTGCGCGGTTGGCCCGAGCTCGAGGCGGTGGTCGCCCCGGGCCGGCGGATCGGCCCGCTGCACACGGTGCCCGACTGGCGGGGCTTCTTCCGGCGGTCGGCGGGCCCCGGGTGGGTGCTCGTCGGCGACGCCGGCCACATGAAGGACCCGACCCCCGGGCAGGGCATCGCCGACGCGCTGCGCCAGACGACGGCCCTCGCGCCGGTGGTCGTCGAGGGCCTCACGGCGCGCGACGCACCGGCTCTCGACGCGGGCCTGCGCCGCTGGTGGGGCTGGCGCGACCGGGACGCCTGGGCGATGTACTGGTTCGCCCGCGAGCTCGGTGCGGCCGGTCCGGTCCCGCTGCTCACCGCCGAGGTGATGCGCCGCGTGGCCGCCGACCCGCGGCGCCGCACGCAGCTGCTCCGGGTCCTCAACCACGACGTGCCCCCCGGCCGGCTCGTCACCGCGCCGCTCGCCGCCCGCGCGCTCGCCGGGGCGCTGCGGCGCAGTCCGGGCCGCCGGATCCAGCTGCTGCGCGAGGCCCGCACCGCCGTCACTGACGAGCTGCGCCACCTCCGCCCGCCGGTGCCGGCCTGACCGGCACGGGCCGGAGTCCGACGGGCCGTCAGGCCTCGACGACGGCGGGTCCCCCGGTCTTCGGCGCCGGGCCGTTGCGCAGGAACAGCGCGAGCAGGACCCCGACCCCCGTCAGCACCGAGGTGACGATCATCAGGTTGTCCAGCGCGGTGGTGAACGCCGCCGCCTGGGCCTGCGTGTACGACATGTAGTGCTCCAGCATCGGCGACATCCCCCCGCTCGACGCCGACGCCGAGGCGGAGCTGCCCGAGGCCGCCGCCGCGGCGGCTCCCGCGGACCCCGTCCCGCCGCTGGTCAGCCCCATCATCCCGCCGGTGTCGGCGAGCTGCTGCGCCTGCCGGGAGCCCAGCAGTGCGGTGAGGGCGGCGAGGCCCATCGCCGCCGCGGTCCGCTGGGTGACGTTGTTGAACGCGCTCGCGCCACTGACCTGGTCGGGCGGCACCGCGGAGATCCCGCCGGTCATGATCGGCATCATCGCCAGGCCCATGCCGATCGCGCGGAACATCAGGATCCAGCGCAGGTCGCTCCACGACGAGGTCACCGAGAGGTCGCGCAGCATCCAGGTCCCGAGGGCCAGGATCGACAGGCCGACGACCGCCGGGATCCGTGGGCCGAACCGGTCGTAGATCCGTCCCGCC
>NZ_JBVPVA010000827.1:0-7431 GCF_055612215.1 Actinomycetospora sp.
CGGCTGAACATGCGCCTGATGAACGGCGGGGACGACGCCGGGGAGCTCGAGTCGCTGCTCGCGACCCTCGACGAGCTCAGCGAGCGTTGGGAGCAGGTCGCGGACGAGGACGCGGTGTGACCGCGGGACCGGCGGCGCCGGCCCCGTCGGGCTCCGGGGGCGCCACGGTCCCCCCGGGTGTCTCCGGCTCCGGGGACCGGCCCTCCAGGCGCTGCGCGCGCATGAGCAGTAGCCCGATCCCGAGCATGAGGGTCACCGCGATCAGCAGGACCGCCACCACGAACGGCAGCCACCCGTCGCTCACGAGTGCGAACACCAGGACGTAGACCGAGGCGAGCACGCCGATCGGGAACCCGAGCCGGAACAGGAACCGGTTGCGGTCGGTGTCCGGCGGCGGCCAGGTCGGCATCCCGAGCATGGGTGGAAGGTACGCGCCCGCCCCGACGGGGGTTCCGGGCGTCCTCCCGGTCAGGCCCCCCGGGAGGCCTCGTCGAGCGCCGGGCCGACCCGCCGTCGCGGCAGTGCGCCGGGGTCGACGCCGAGCTGGTCGGCCAGTCCCAGGAGATCCCACACCAGCCGGGCGTGGCTGACCAGCGAGCGCCGGACGACGACGACGGTGAGCAGGTCCACCTCGACCGCGCGGCCCGTGGCGGCGATGCCGGGCAGCAGCCATCCCATCTCGCGGTCGTGGGTGAACGACACGCTCGCCTCGTCCACCACCCGCCAGCGGTCGCCGGTGCGGGAGTGGCGGCGCACGGTGAGGTCGGCGGGCAGGCCGGGAGCGACACGGTCGGCGACGAAGCGCCGGACCGGCTCGGCGCCGGACGCACCGGTCCCCACCGGGTGGACGTCGAGCGTCGCGTCCCGGGACAGCAGCGCGTGGGCGGCGTCCGCGTCGCCCCGCAGGACGGCGGCGAGGAACGCGTCACGGACGCGTTCCACCTCGACCATGAGGTCCTGCACGGCCTTGGTCACGTCGCCCACCCTGCGCGCCGCCGGCGAACCCGGCAAGACGGTGGCGGCTGGAGCGGGATCACCGGACGCGGCGGTGGCGGCTGGAGCGCTGCGAGGAACGAGCAGCGACACAGCGTCCGCCACCTTGCCGCGAGAGCACAGCGGAGACGGCCCCGGTGCCGCTGTTGGCTCAACGGAGACCGAGGCCGCCCCGATCGGCGGCACTCGGCCCCCGATGCGGCGGTGATGCCCGATCGGCGGCGTCCCCGAAACGGGACCGGGCCGGTCCGTCACCAGGTGACGGGCAGCGCCGTCACCCCGCCGGTGAGGTGCTGGGTGCGCACCTCGATGTCGTCGAGCCCCGTCGCCAGGCGGAGGCCCGGCAGGCGCGTCGCGAGCGTCCGGAACACGGTGCGCAGCTCGGTGCGGGCGAGGCTCGCCCCGATGCAGAAGTGCCCGCCGTGGCCGAACCCGACGTGGGCGCGCTCCTCGCGGTCGGGGTCGAAAGCCTCGGCGTCGGCGAAGGCCGCCGGGTCCCGGTTGGCGGCGTTGATCGACAGGATGACGGCGTCGCCCTCGCGGATCGTCACCCCGCCCACCTCGACGTCGGTGTGCGCGTAGCGCAGCAGCCCGAGGTCGCCGGGCGCACCGAGGCGCATGATCTCCTCGACGTGGGCGTCGGTGCGGCCCGCGGGGTCGGCGGCCAGGTCCTCCCAGCGCTCGCGGCGGGTGAGCAGCAGGAGCGCGCCCAGCCCGATCCGGTTCACCGTCGTCTCGTGACCGGCGAAGAGCAGCCCGACCGAGAGCCGGATCATCTCGCCGTAGTCGTAGGTCTCGTCCTGCGCCTGGGCGCGCACGAGGTCGGAGATGACGTCCTCGCGGGGCTCCGCGCGCGTGCGCTCGGCCAGCCCCGCCATGTAGCGCCCGAACTCGGCCCGGGCGCCCTCGGCGTCGACCTCGCCCGAGTAGGTCGCCATGCGGTCGGACAGGTCGCGGAAGTGGTCGGCGTCCCCGGGCGGCACGCCGAGCAGCCGGCAGATGACGGCGACGGGCAGCGGCACGGCGAGGCGGGTGTGCAGGTCGGCGACCCCGTCCGGCGAGGCCTCCTTCGCCGCGACCAGGTCGTCGACGTAGCCGTCGACGAGCGCCTGGACGTCCTCGCCCATCTGACGCATGCGCTTGGCGGAGAAGGCCGGGGTGAGCAGCCGGCGCATGCGGGTGTGGTCGGCCTCCTCGGTCTCGAAGTCGCCGGACGGGCCCTCCTGCACGGCGCCGTGGGTGATGCGCGCGGCCCGCTCGGGGTGCGGGTGCGAGCGGCCGAGGCGGGGGTCCCCGAGGAGGTCGCGCACCTCGGCGTACCGCGTGACGAGCCAGGCGGCGTCGCCGGCGGGAGTGGTCACCGCGGCCACGGGAGCCTCGCGACGCAGCACCTCGTAGAGCGGCGCGAGCTCGAGGACGTTCGGCCGGGTGAAGGGCAGCACGGGACGTTCGGGCGCGACGGTCATGAGTGCTCCTCACGGTGATGACGGCGTCACCGACGGTACGTCTTCGTGGCAGTCACTGCCACGAATGTGGCCGCTAGGGTGTCGCGAACCCGTCAGCACCGGACGGAGGGGACGTCGTGGCCGTCGAGCAGGCCGAGGACGGCGGCGTGCGCCGCGGCCGCCCGCCGGAGTCCGACGCGCAGCGCGCCCGTCGCCGTCTCGCGATCTCGCGCCACGCGGTACGGCTGTTCCGGGAGCAGGGCGTCGCGGAGACGACGGGCGAGCAGATCGCGCGCGCCGCCGGCGTCTCCGAGCGGACCCTGTGGCGGCTCTTCCGGGCCAAGGAGGCCTGCGTCGAGCCGGTCCTGACGATCGCCCTGGACGACTTCGTCGCGGTGCTGCGCAGCTGGCCCGCCCACCTCGAGCTCGACGAACACCTGCGCGCCGCCTACGGCGTGGAGCTCGGAGCCTCGCTCGACGACGCGGAGGCCGTCCTGGCCGTCGTGCGCCTGACCCGGCACGAGCCGGGGCTGCGCGCAGTGTGGCTCGTCCTGCACGAGCGGGCGGAGCCGATCATCGCCGGCGCGCTGGCCGCCCGCCTGGGACGGCCGGTCGACGACCTCGACGTCCGGCTGCGCGCCGCCGCCGTCAACGCCGCCCTGCGCGTCCTGACCGACGACCTCGCCTGGACCGTCGACGGCGGCGCCGTCACTGCGGCGGCACTGGGGCACCACCGCGACCGCCTCGCCGGGACGCTGCGCACCCTGACCCGCCTCCCGGACCGGGACGACGGTGCGGGTCCTCAGCCCTCCTCGACGACGCGGGCGGCGACGTCGTAGGTCGACGTCCCGGCGTCGCGGGCCCGTTCGAGGATCAGGGCGTAGGCGGCGTCGACGCCGCACCCGTGCCGGGTCATGAGAATCTCGGCGGCGGTCCCGATGACGGAGCGCTGCACCGACGGGTCGACGACGGTGGACGACCCCTCCGGGTTGACCGCGAGAGCGGCGCTGCCCCGGACGTAGGGCGTCGGGGACGCGGCGGGCGGGCCGGCCGCGCCACCGGGCCGCGGTGCCGGGGCGGGTCGGTCGCGGACGGCGCCGACCAGCCGGCCGCAGTGCAGGTCGATCGCCGAGGACAGCTCGCGGACCATGCCGACGACGGCAGGATCGTCCCCGACGACGCGCGCCACCGCGCCCGCCAGGTGCTGTCCGGCCCGGGCGAGCTCGTCGAGCATCTCGAGCCGCCAGGCCACCTCGTGCGTCCCGGGTGGTCGCAGGACGTGCCCGTACCGCTCCAGGCTCCCGAGGGCACGTGTCGCCTGTTCGGCGATCGCCAGACCCGAATCGTCCAACGACATGGCGTGCAAGTTACTAGAGCGCCGTCGAATTGGACACATTTGGACGACACCGTCCCGCTCGACCGATCAGGGCAGAGCGTCCTCCGAGGCGGGCGCCGGCCTCGCCCGGCTCTGGGCGACGCTCTCGGTGAGCCACATCGCCACGGCGGTCAGCTTCAGGTTGGTCTCCTGCGAGGACTTGACGAGCATCTGGAACGCGCCCTCGTCGTCGACCCCGAACCGCTCCCGCAGGATGCCCTTGGCCTGCCCGATGAGGTCCCGGCTGTCGACGGCCCGCTGCAGCTGGGCCGCGGTGTCCGCGCCGTAGAGCAGCATCGAGGCCTGGATCCCGAACAGCCCCGCCAGTGTCCGGGCGTCGTCGTCGAACGCGTGCGGGGTGGCCGAGTAGAGGTTCAGCGCCGCGTGGGTGCCGCCGTCGACCGAGAGCTGGGTCGACATCAGCCCGCGGTAGCCCGCCTCGACCGCGCGGGGCGCGAAGTCCGGCCACCGCTGCGCGTCCTCGCCGGCGAGGTCGTCCGCGACGACGGTGCCGCTGCGCGGCGGGTCCTCGAGCGCGGTGATGCAGGGACCCTGGTGCAGCTCGCTCTGGACCTCGTCGAGCTTCCTGATGGTCTCGGTGGTGGGGTGGCGCGTCTCGATCTTGCCGCCCTCGGTCACCGAGATGCTGCCGGCGTCGACCGCGGAGATCGTGGCGACGGCGGAGGCGACGATCTGCTCGAGCGTCTGCTCCAGGTCGCGGATGCTGCGGCGCTGGGCGAGGTCACGGGCGGCGCTGCGCAGGGCGACGACGAGCTCGTCGTGGGCTCCGAGGTCCATGGGGCGGCTCCCCGGTCGGGTCGGGCGCGGTCGTGGGTCCCCGAACGCGGCCGGCTGGTCGATCGCAGGCGGGCACGCTACCGCGATCCCACCCGGCGACACACCGCACGACGTGGGCGCCGGCCGAGCGCTCCGGGCGCGTCGGTCACGCCAGTTCGTTCAGGCACACGACGTGGCCGTCGGCGTCCCGGACCACCGCCATCTCCTCCCCCCACGGCTGCCGCGCGGGCGGGTCGATGACCGAGCCACCGGCCGCGGTCCAGGCGTCCACGACCGCACCCAGTCCGTGCACGCCGAAGCTGACCGCGACCGCGGCGTCGCCGCGGTCGACCCCCCGCTGGTGGAGCATCAGTTCGATCCCGTCGTCGGTGTGCAGCACGGCCATCTCGCCGTGGCGTGCGCGGACCCCGCAGCCCAGGACGCCGCCGTAGAGGGCCAGCGCCCGGTCGAGATCCGCCACCGACACGATCACGCGGTGCAGCGTCGTCACTCTCGTGGACGGTAGCCGTGGTGGCCCTCGGCGGACGACCCCGACGCTCTCACCACATCAGTGGGGGCGGGACGTTCCGCTCGACCTCCCGGATCAGGGTCCGGCGACTCCGGTCGGTCGTGAGCTCGTCGAGCACCGTGCGTGCGGCGGTGTCGGCGGGCCCGGTGAAGAGGGTGATCAGGAGCGCCCGCAGCGCCGCGGAGAGGACCTGCGGTTCGGCCCGGTCCCCGCAGGCGAAATCGGGCACCGTCCGTCTCAGCCGCACGATCGCCTCGGCCGCTTCGGGCGTGAGTTCGCTTCCCCGCCGGGTGCCGCTGCACCGGCTCGTCCGCCGGCCGCTGAGCTCGGTGACCACCGACTGGACGTGCCGCAGTTCGATGCCGAGGCTCAGGAAGGTCCGCCGGACCAGCGGATCGGTCATGGTCGCGATCAGCAGGTGCTCGGTGCCCACCACTTCCGACCCGAGCCGTTGCGCTTCCTGGACGGCCCCGAGGCGCAGCGCCAGGTCCTGACCGCTGAGGCTGTCGGTCACGGGCGCTCCTCTCCCCGCAGATCGACCGTGAGGCAGAGGCGGAGCGGGGCGTGGGCGTCCGGTCCGCAGCGCTGACCGTACTCCTGGCGAGCACCCCCCGACGCCTCTCGAGACCGGGCCGGGACCCTGCTACGGTGCGCCGACCGATTGCAACTCGCAACCACTGGACGCGCCGATGACGGACACCACGTGCCACATGTCGATCTCGCTCGACGGCTTCGTCGCCGGGCCGGAGCAGAGCCGCGACGACCCGCTCGGGAAGCGGGGCGTCGAGCTGCACGGGTGGCACATCGGGGACCCGCGGGCGAACGAGGCCGACGAGATCGCGACCGGGTGGCTCATGCGCCCCCGCGGGGCCTACGTCATGGGCCGGAACATGTTCGGGCCGGTCCGCGGCGAGTGGGACGAGGACTGGCGCGGCTGGTGGGGTCCCGAACCGCCCTACCACGCGCCGGTCTTCGTGCTCACCCATCACGCCCACGCACCGATCGAGATGGCGGGCGGCACGACGTTCCACTTCGTCACCGAGGGCTTCGACGCCGCCTACGCGCAGGCGTCGGCGACCGCCGGGGACGAGGGAGTCGACATCGCCGGAGGCGCCTCCGTCGTCCGGCAGGCCCTGAACGCCGGCGTGGTCGACGAGCTCACCCTCGACATCGCGCCCGTCCTGCTCGGTGCGGGCGAGCGCATGTTCGACGGCGTCGACTCCTTCGACTTCGAGCCCGTCGAGGTGCTCCACTCCCCGCTCACCACGCACATCCGCTACCGCAAGGTCGACCGGGTCGGCGATCGGTGATCAGATCGGTGGCTTCTCCGCGATGACGTCCACCGGCTCGATGGTCGGCTGGGCGAACAGGACCCCGGTGTTCTCGGCGAGCGCCTGGGCGACCTGGCCGGAGAGGTGGGTCTGGCGGCCGGAGTCGTCCCGGAACGCGTCGTAGATGCCGAACGAGGACGGGCCGAAGCGCAGCGCGAACCAACGCACGGTTCCTGGTTCCTGCTCGACCAGGGTCAGCCCGTGCTGCAGGAAGTCCTCGACGTCCCTCTCCCGGCCCGGAAGGGCCTCGATGCGGACCAGCAGTCCGGCGGTCACGGGTTCGGCCATGCTCTGTCTCCTCCTCGTGGGTGTCCGGTCGACGGATTCGGTGCTGGTCGCCACCGGGGTCGGTGGGCGACCGGCGTCGGCCCGGGATGACGGTGCCGGGGAGCACCGCGGCCGCCCAGGTCGGACGTGATCTGCTGTCCCGACGGGCCGATGCCGGCTCGTCAGCTTCACCCCGCCAGGCCGATCCGGCTCACGGCACAGCAGCCGTCCGCCTCTGCTCACGGTGCCGGACAGGACGCCATGGGCAGGACGGGCGGGTCGGCCACGACGGCCGCGCGCACGGCGATGTGAAGGTTCAGCCTGGTGTCGGCGTGCGCGAGGTCGTGCCCCGAGAGCTCCTTGATCCGTTGCAGGCGGTACCGCAGCGTGGAGCGGTGGATGTGGAGCGCGGCCGCGGTGTCGTCGTAGTTGCCGCCCTGGTCGAGGTAGACCCCGAGGGTGTGGACCAGGTCGGCCTGCCGGTCCGCGTCGTAGGCGAGCAGGCTGCCGAGCCAGTCCTCGACGAAGGCACTCGCCTCGCGGCGCCCCTCCGGGGTGCCGAGCAGCCGGTACAGGCCGAGGTTCTCGAAGGCGACCAGCCCCGGCGGGTCGGCCCGGCGCAGACGAACGGTGAGGGCCTGCACGGCCTCGCGGTAGGAGCGAGGGAGGTGTTCGGGGTGCTCCACGTAGCCGCCGACCCCGATGGCGGGGGCG
>NZ_JBVPVA010000855.1:0-3772 GCF_055612215.1 Actinomycetospora sp.
TCCGCGGTGACGGCCACGGTGAACTCGAAGTGGGCCGCCAGCGAGTTGTCCTGGGAGAAGATCGCCCACCCGTCGGTGCCCATCCGCACGGCGTGCCGGCCGGCGGTCGTCATGGGCTCGATGGCCAGGACCATACCCTCCTCGAGGAGGGGGCCCTTGCCCGGGTCCCCGTAGTTCGGGATCTGCGGGTCCTCGTGCATGTCGCGCCCGATGCCGTGGCCGACGAGCGAGCGCACGATCGACAGGCCCTCGGCCTCGACGTGCTGCTGCACCGCGTGCGACACGTCGCCGAGGCGGTTGCCCGGCCGGACCTCCGCGATGCCCGCCCACATCGCCGCCCGACAGGCCGCCGAGAGCTCGGCGTCCCCGGGGGCCGGCGTGCCGATCGAGACGGTCACCGCCGCGTCGCCGTGCCAGCCGTCGAGGATCGCGCCGCAGTCGAGCGAGAGCAGGTCGCCCTCGACGAGCACCGTGCCCGGCCGCGGGATGCCGTGCACGACCTCGGCGTTGACCGAGGCGCAGATGCTCCCGGGGAACCCGTGGTACCCGAGGAAGGACGGGACGGCGCCCGCCTCCCGGATCGTCGACTCGGCGAGCGCGTCGAGGTCGGCGGTGCTGGCGCCGGGGACCGCGGCGGCGCCGACGCGCGCGAGGGTCGCCGCCACGACGAGGCCGGCGGCTCGCATCGCGTCGAGCTCACCTCGCGACTTGATCTGCACGTCGCTCCCGATCCGGCCGCCCGACAGCCGCCCGGCCACGCGCCCGAGGCCCACGCCCACGTCGGCAAGGCCTGCGCCGCCGACCCGGCCGGCCCCGCGCACGACCCGGCCCAGGCCCACCGCCGCTCAGTCCTCCGGCTCGTCGGCCAGCGCGTCCATGGCGCGGTCGGTGATCTCGTCCATGTCGCCCATGGCGTCGACGGTCACGAGGAGGTCGCGGTAGTACTCGATCAGCGGAGCGGTCTCCCGGCGGTAGACCTCCTGCCGGTTGCGGATGACGTCCTCGGTGTCGTCGGAACGGCCGCGCGAGGTGAGCCGCTGGATCAGCTCCTCGTCGTCCACCTCGAACAGCAGGACGGCGTCGAGCTTCTGGTCGAGCTCGGAGAGGACCTTGTTCAGCTCGTCGGCCTGGGAGGTGTTGCGCGGGAAGCCGTCGAGCAGGAACCCCTGCGCCGCGTCCGGCTGCGCGAGGCGGTCCTTGACCATGGCGACGGTGACCTCGTCCGGCACCAGGTCGCCCGCGTCGACGTAGCGCTGGGCCTCCTGGCCGAGCTCCGTCCCGTTCTTCATGTTGTCGCGGAAGAGGTCGCCGGTGGAGATGTGCGGGGCGTCGAGCCGCTCCGACAACCGTGCCGCCTGCGTCCCCTTGCCTGCTCCGGGCGGGCCCACCAGAACGATCCTCATGTCCACTCCTCTCCGGCGCGACCGTCGTCGGTCACGCGTGCCCATCCTGCCCTGCGGGGGCCGTCCCCGGCTCCCCCGCAGCGGGCGGGGAGCACACGCTCAGCGCAGGAAACCCTCGTAGTTGCGCTGCATCAGCTGGCTCTCGATCTGCTTCACGGTGTCCAGGCCGACACCGACCATGATCAGGACGGCGGTGCCCCCGAAGGGGAAGTTCTGGTTGCCGCCCTGGCCGGTGATGCCCAGGAAGAAGTTCGGGAGGACCGCGATGATGCCGAGGTAGATCGATCCCGGCAAGGTGATCCGCGAGAGGACGTACTGGAGGTACTCCGCCGTGGGCCGGCCCGGCCGGATGCCCGGGATGAAGCCCCCGAACTTCTTCATCTCGTCGGCACGTTCCTCGGGGTTGAACGTGATCGCGACGTAGAAGTAGGTGAAGAAGATGATCAGGGCGAAGTACAGGATGATGTGGAGCCAGTTGGACTGGTTCGCCAGGTAGTTCTGCACGAACACGGCGAAGCCGGAGCTGGAGTTGCCCACCAGCCGCGAGAGCAGGTCGGGCAGGTAGAGCAGCGACGACCCGAAGATCACCGGGATGACACCGGCCTGGTTGACCTTCAGGGGCAGGTAGGTCGACGTCCCGCCGTACATCCGGCGGCCGACCATGCGCTTGGCGTACTGGACCGGGATCCGCCGCTGGCCCTGCTCGACGAAGACGACGCTCGCGATGATCGCGAGGCCGAAGACGCAGACGACGGCGAAGACCAGGACGCCCGAGCTCGAGAGGATCTGCTGGCCCTCGGCCGGGATGCGCGCCGCGATCGAGGTGAAGATCAGCAGCGACATGCCGTTGCCGACGCCGCGCTCGGTGACCAGCTCGCCGAACCACATGATCATGGCGGTGCCGGCCGTCATCACGAGCACGATGACCGCGAGGTCGAAGACCCCGGCGCCCGGCAGGATCGGGAACTGGGAGGGGTCGCAGTTCTGGAACAGCTGCCCGCGGTCCGCCAGCGCCACGATGCCGGTGGACTGCAGGATGGCCAGCGCGATGGTCAGGTAGCGCGTGTACTGCGTCAGCGTGCCCTGACCGGACTGCCCCTCCTTCTTCAGCTGCTCGAAGCGCGGGATGACCACGGTGAGCAGCTGGATGATGATGCTCGCCGTGATGTAGGGCATGATGCCCAGCGCGAAGATCGACAGCTGGAGCAGTGCGCCACCGGAGAACAGGTTGATCAGGGAGTAGACGCTGGCCGCGTCACCGCCCTGGACCTGGCGCAGGCAGGCCTGCACGTTGGTGTACGAGACCCCGGGGGCCGGCAGGGTGGCGCCGAGTCGGTAGACCGCGACGATGCCGAGCGTGAACAGGATCTTCTTGCGTAGGTCCGGCGTCGCCAGCGCGGACCGCACGGGGCCGAGCACTCGGACCTCCAGCTGGTCGTCGATTCCGGCTCCGCCGCTCGACCGGTCGCCGTCGGCGCCCCGAGAGGGGGCGGACCGGGCCGGACGGCTGACGCTCCGGGTGTGTGGCGTTCCGGGGGGCGGGGCCTGCAGGCGAGGGTAACAGCAGGCCGGGGCCACCCCGACCGGCCCCGGACACCACACGGGCCCGGGGTGCCGTCGGCACCCCGGGCCCGGGTCGTGTGGTGAACGGGTCAGACGACCGTGGTCGTCCCGCCCGCGGCGCTGATCTTCTCGCTGGCGGAGCCGGAGAACGCGTGCGCGCTCACCTGCAGCGTCACCGAGCCGAGGTCGCCCTCGCCGAGCACCTTGATCGGGTGCCCGGCCCGCACCGCGCCGGCGGCGACCAGCTCGGCCGGGCCGACCTCGCCGCCGTCGGGGAACAGCCGCGCGAGGTCGCCGATGTTGACGACCTGGGCGACGACCTTGTTGCGGTTGCGGAAGCCCTTGAGCTTCGGCAGGCGCATCTGGAGCGGCATCTGGCCGCCCTCGAACGACGCGGGGACGTTCTTGCGGGCGCCCGTGCCCTTGGTGCCGCGGCCGGCGGTCTTGCCCTTCGAGGCCTCACCGCGACCGACGCGGGTCTTCTCCGTCCGGCTCCCCGGGGCGGGGCGCAGGTGGTGGAGCTTGATGGGCGTCTGGGTGTTCTCGGGCATGGTCAGGCCTCCTCGACCGTCACGAGGTGCCGCACGGTGTGGATCAGACCGCGGTTCTGCGGGGTGTCCGGCCGGGTCACGGTCATGCCGATCCGGCGCAGCCCGAGCGTCCGGAGGGTCTCGCGCTGGTTGCGCTTGCCCCCGATGGACGAGCGCGTCTGCGTGACCAACAGGTCGGCCATGGCTCAGACCCCCTGACCGGCGCGCTGGCGCAGCATCCGCGCCGGCGCGACCTCGTCCAGCGGCAGACCCCGG
>NZ_JBVPVA010000963.1:0-1023 GCF_055612215.1 Actinomycetospora sp.
GGCGTCGCGGTGATCGACCTCAGCGCGTTCTCGCAGTTCGACGTGCGCGGTCCCGGGGCGCTCGCGTACCTCCAGCACCTGACGGTCGCGCAGATGGACCGGCCCGTCGGGCGGGTCATCTACACCCCCGTCCTGGGTCCCGACGGCGGGTTCCGCAGCGACCTCACCGTCGTGCGGCTCGGCGCGTCGCACTTCCGGGTGGTCACCGGCGGCGCCGACGGGGCCCGGGACCTGGCGTGGTTCCGGCGCCACCTCCCCGACGACGGGTCGGTCGCGCTCACGGACCTGACGTCGGCCGTCTGCACGCTCGGGCTCTGGGGCCCGCGGGCGCGGGACGTCCTCGCGACCGTGACCGAGGACGACGTCTCCGACGCCGCCTTCGGGTTCGCGACCGCGCGGGAGCTGACGATCGGCTCGACGCCGGTCCTCGCGCTGCGCCTCTCCTACGTCGGCGAGCTCGGCTGGGAGCTGCACGCCGCGACCGAGGCCGGCCTGCGCCTGTGGGACACCCTCGTCGAGGCCGGCGCCCCGCACGGGCTCGTCCCCGCCGGCATCGGCGTCTACGGCACCACGGCCCGCATCGAGAAGGGCTACCGGCTCATGGGCCACGAGCTCGACGCCGAGCACGGCCCCGTCGAGGCCGGCCTCGCCCTTCCCGGGCTGAAAGCCGCGGACTTCGTCGGGAAGGCCGCGTACACGAAGGCCCGCGAGGGCGAGGCGGAGGCGACGCTGTGCACGCTGCGGCTCGACGACGCCCGCGACGCGGCCGGCCTCCGGCGCTACCCCCAGGGCGGCGAGCCGCTGCTGACGGCCGACGGCCGGCGCATCGTCGACCGCCGCGGCCGGCCGTCGTACGTCACCAGCGCGGGCGCCGCCCCGTCCCTGGGCACCCACCTGCTCATGGCCTACCTGCCGCCCTGGCACGCCGTCGAGGGCGAGCAGCTGCTCGTCGAGTACCTGGGGGAGCGGTACCCGGTCACGGTCGCCCGCGCCGGGCGCGCGCCGCTGTTCGACCCCGACGAC
>NZ_JBVPVA010001091.1:0-6267 GCF_055612215.1 Actinomycetospora sp.
GCAGGTCGGCGCTCCCGCCGAGGACGGCCGCCGCGACGTGCGGCCACAGACGCGGCTCGTCGGCGGGGTGGGCGGTGTGCGGGCCGTGGAAGCTCAGCGAGTCCCCGAGCACGAGCACGCTACCCATGGGAACGGGTGTGGTCGCCAGGACGACCGAATTCGTTCACATGGTGCGGAGCACCCCACTGCGCCAGCCGCCACCGGTCGATCCGGAACTCCAGCACCGACCAGCGGCAGTTGCCCAGCGGGCCGAGCGAGGGCCACTGCTCCGCCGGCCAACCGAGGAACCCGCAGGTCAGTGCCATGATCGTGCCGCCGTGCGCCACCAGCACCGCGGTGTCCCCGATGGCGCCGGGCTCCGGGGAGCCGACGACCTCGTGCAGCACCGGCAGGGCCCGCGCGGCGGCATCGACGCGGGACTCCCCGCCCGGCGGCGCGAACGCCGCGTCGGCCCGCCACCGGTCGAGCCCGCCGGGCCAGCCGGCTTCCACCTCGGCGTCGACGAGGCCCTGCCACTGCCCGACGTCGGTCTCGCGCAGCCGGGGTTCCTTGCGCGGCTCGAGGCCGGTCGCCTCGCCGACCGCGAGCGCGGTCTGCAGGGCGCGGGTGAGGTCGGAGGAGATCAGCACCACCGGGTCGAACCCGGCGACGGCGGGCGCGGCCTCGGCGGCCTGCGCCTGCCCCGCGTCGTCGAGCGGCGGGTCGAGACGGCCCTGCATGCGTCGCTCGGCGTTCCACGCGGTGCGTCCGTGCCGGAGCAGCACGACCCGCGTGACCACGCCGGGACCGCCCGACGGCTCAGTCACCCGCGGCGACGGGGCCGGTGACCTCGACCGGGAGCTCGATGCGCGGGCAGTCCTTCCACAGCCGCTCCAGGCCGTAGAAGTCGCGCTCCTCGGTGTGCAGGACGTGCACGACGACGTCGCCGAAGTCCAGGAGCACCCAGCGGGCCTCCTGCCGGCCCTCGCGGCGCACGGGCTTGACGTCCTCGCCGCGGAGCTTCTCCTCGACGTTGTCGACGACGGCCTGCACCTGGCGCTCGTTCGGTGCGGAGGCGATGACGAAGCAGTCGGTGAGCGGGAGCCGCTCGGACACGTCGATCGCGACGACGTCCTGGGCGAGCTTGTCGGCGGCGGCCAGGGCCGCGAGCTCGGCCAGGCGGCGCGCGCTGTCGGTGGCGGCCATCGTCGTCGAGCCTACCCGGACACCAGGGACCGGTTTCGCCCCCGGGACAGGTGTCCATACTCGACGCATGGGAGACGTGGCGGAGCCGGACCCGACCCACCGGGGCTACGAGTTCGGCGACGGACTCGCCCAGGGACCGGACCTCCTCGCGGCCGCGGAGACCGCGGTGGCGGCGGCGACGGCGCCGCTGCACGGGCACCGTCCGGACCTGCTCGGCGTGTTCGTCTCCCACCCGGACCCCGACGTGGCCGCGAGCGCCGGCCAGCGCGCGATGGAGATCGCGGGGGCGACGACGGCGTTCGGGTGCCGCGCCTCGGGCGTCATCGGCGACGGCCGCGGCGTCGAGGACACGCCCGCCGTCGCGGTGTGGGCGGCGACGCTGCCGGGCGTGCGGGTCACGCCCTTCCGGCTGCAGGCCGCGCGGCACGAGGGGGGTATCTCGGTGGGCGGCATGCCGGTGCCCGCCGACGACGACGCGGTGGCGGTCCTGCTCGCGGACCCGTTCACGTTCCCCGCGCAGGGCTTCGTCGAGCAGTCCGACGAGGCGCTGAACGGCCTGCCGCTGATCGGGGGCCTCGCGACGGCGCCGACCGGGACGAGCGCGCTCGGCCCGGGCCGCCCGGCGCCAGGCGGGGCGCGCCTCTTCCTCGACGGCGAGGTCCACTCCCGCGGCGCGATCGGCGTGCTGCTCGGGGGGAACGTCGCGATCCGCACGCTGGTCAGCCAGGGCTGCCGCCCGATCGGCCCGACGATGACGGTGACCGCCGCCGGCGGCAACGAGCTCCACTCCCTCGCCGGCGTGCCCGCCTACCGCAAGCTCGAGGAGATCCTGCGCGATCTCGGCGAGGCCGACCGGGAGCTCGCGTTGCAGGGCCTGCACCTCGGCATCGCGATCGACGAGTACGCCGACGCGCACGGCCGGGGCGACTTCCTCATCCGCGGCGTCGTCGGCGCCGACGAGGACACCGGGACGGTGACCGTCGGCGACGTCGTCGAGGTGGGCCGCACCGTGCGCTTCCACGTGCGCGACGCGACGACGGCGGGCGAGGACCTCGACGCCCTGATGGCGGCCTCCGGCGAGGACGGCCCGGCCGGTGGCGCGCTGCTGTTCTCCTGCACCGGACGGGGTCGGGTGATGTTCGGCGGGCCGGACTCCGTGCACGGCGGCGCGAGCCACGACGTCCGGGCGATCCGGCGCGGTCTCGCCCCGCGGGTGGCCGGGTTCTTCGCCGACGGCGAGATCGGCCCGGTCGCCTCGAAGAACAACCTGCACGGCTTCACCGCGTCGGTGCTCGCCTTCGGTGACTAGGTAGGTGCGCTTCGCGCTCGTGAGCACTAGTCCGTCCTATGACACGGGATAGTGCTCACGAGCGCGGAGCGCACCTCAGGCCGTCGATCACGACCTGGATCGCCCGGCGCCGCACGGCCGGGTCCACCGGCAGGAGCGCCTGGGCCTGGGCGACCCCGCGCACCAAGAAGTAGATCTCCTCGACCCCGACGTCGGTCCGGATCCGGCCGGTCTCCTGCGCGCGCTCCAGCACCTCCCCGACGACCGCCCCGACCCGCTCCGACGCCGCGCTCGCCGCCTCGCCGAACCCGCCCTCGGCGAGCAGATGCCCGGCCATCGCGAGCTTCGTCGGCGCGTGCTCGGCCATCTCGGCGACCAGGGCGTCCAGCGCCGCGACGGCGTCACCCCCGGTCCCGGCCGCGCGGGCGCCGGCCGCGAGCTCGTCGAGGTGGGGGGCGAGGGTGTGCTCCACGTGGTCGCGCTTGGTCGGGAAGTGCCGGAAGACGGTGCCCGCCCCGACCCCCGCGCGGCGCGCGATCGTCTCGGTGGAGGCCTCCACGCCCTGCTCGGCGAACACCTCCTGCGCCGCGGCGAGGACCCGACGGCGGTTGGCGGCGGCGTCCGCGCGCACGCCACCTCCTGGAAACGGAGCGACCACTCCGCTACGGTCGAGCGAAGCGGAGTGCCTACTCCGTTCAGCCTCCACGAATCTAGGCCCCGATGGTTCCGCCACCCCCGCCGTCGTCCCCCGAGGCCGTCGTCCGCGCCGTCATGGACGGCGTGAGCCGCCTCGCTCTCGGCGACGAGTCGCAGATCGAGCGGCTGGTCGCCCTGTACGCGGAGCCGACCCACGTCGTGCACCCGATGAACCCGTCGATCCCGCCGCTGCGCACGCGGGACGACCTCCGCGCGCACTTCGCCGCCGCACCGTCGCATCTCGGGCGCCTCGACGCGTTCGCGCCGGTCGACGTCGTCGTGCACCACACGACCGACCCCGAGGTCGTCGTCGCGGACTTCCACTACGAGGTCACGCGGGGCGGGACGACGTCGAGCCTGCCGTGCGTGTTCGTCGTGCGGGTGCGCGACGGGCTGATCGTGGACTCCCGGGACCACGCGGGCGCGCCGGCCTGACCGGGCCCGAGCCGGCGCATGAACGGCGCCGTCCTGACACCTGACATCAGCAACGTGCCGTTGCTGCCACGATGAGTCAGCCGGAACCGGGCTGAGCCTTCTGCGGGTACAGCGTCTCCCCCCGCGCGAGCATCGCCACGTACTCCTCGATGCGCCGCACCCGGGTCTCCGGGCGTTTGAGCTGCCCGAGCCGGTGCAGGATCGCATAGCGGTTCTGGCTGGTCAGGCGCCCGAACATCGCCGTCGCCGCCTCGTCCGCGGCCAGCGCCGTGGCCAGGTCGTCCGGCACCACTGCCGTGGCCGGGCCCGCGTAGGCGGCGTCCCAGCGGCCGTCGGCCTTCGCCCGCTCCACCTCGGCGTGCCCCGCGGGAGTCATCCGGCCCTCGTCGACCAGCCGCGCGACGTGGGAGACGTTGCGCGCCGACCACGGACTGCGCGCGCGCCGCGGGGTGAAGCGCTGGAACGACGTGAGCTCGTCCCGCCGGCGGGCCTGCCCGTCGATCCAGCCGTGGCACAGCGCCTCGTCGAGGGCCTGCGCGTAGGTGAGCGTCGTCGGCGGGTCGGGGTGGGCGAGCGCCGCCTTCTTCGCCAGCACCAGCCACACGCCCGTCGGGTCCGTGTGGTGGGCGCGCAGCCATTCCCGCCAGGCCGCCTCGTCGGGGACGACGAGCTCGGGCTGCTCGGAGGCCATCGCGTCTCCCTCCGGGCTAGCTCAGGTGCTCCAGGCGCGACGGCGTCACGTCGTCGCGGTAGAGGCCGCGCTTGGCGATGTACTGCACGACGCCGTCGGGCACCAGGTACCAGACCGGCTCGCCCTTGGCGACACGGCTCCGGCAGTCGGTCGAGGAGATCGCCATGGCCGGGACCTCGAGGAGGCTGACCGCTCCCTGCGGGAGGTGGGCCCCGTCGAGGGTGAACCCCGGCCGCGTCACCCCCACGAAGTGCGCCACCTCGAACATCTCCGACGCGCGGTGCCACGACAGGATCTGCTCGAGGGCGTCCGCGCCGGTGATGAAGTAGAGCTCGTCGTCCGGGAAGATCGCGGCGAGGTCGTGCAGGGTGTCGACGGTGTAGGTGGGCCCCTCGCGGTCGACGTCGACCCGACTGACCGTGAAGCGCGGGTTCGACGCCGTCGCGACCACCGTCATGAGGTAGCGGTCCTCGGCGGCGGTGACGTCGGTCTTGGTCTTCTGCCAGGGCTGCCCGGTGGGGACGAACACGACCTCGTCGAGCGAGAAGCGCATGGCGGCCTCGCTGGCCGCGACCAGGTGGCCGTGGTGGATCGGGTCGAACGTCCCGCCCATCACCCCGATGCGTCTGCTCATCGTCGCCTCCCCGGCCCTCTCCCCGTCGCTGCCGCTCGCCCGACTCAGACGGGCAGCAGCCCGCCGACGACGCCGGCCAGCTGGGCCGCCGTCCGGCACTCGTGCATGGGCATGACCCGGCCGTACTCGTGCGCCGCCGAGTCCCCGGTCCCCCACTGGCGCTGCGGCTCCGGGTTGAGCCAGTGCGCGTGCCGGGCCCGCGCGACGATCCCCGCGAGCACGCCCAGCGCCGGGTCCTGGTGGTTGGTGCGGGCGTCGCCGAGGACGAGCAGCGAGCTGCGGTCGGTGACGGCGTCCGGCCAGCGCTCGGCGAACCGCCCGAGGGCCCGCCCGTAGTCGGAGTGCCCGCTCCACGCGAGCAGGCCGGGCCGGGTGTGCACCTCGGTGAGCACCTGGGAGAGGTCCGCGCCCGGGGTGAACAGGTCGGTGACCTCGACGCAGCCGTCGACGAAGCAGAAGATCCGGATTCGGGAGAACTGCTCGCGCAGCGCCTGGACCAGCATCATCGTGAAGTGGCTGAACCCGGCCACGGAGCCGGACACGTCGCAGAGCAGCACCAGCTCCGGGCGCCCCGGCCGCGGGCGCCGGTGCACGAGGTTCACCGGGACGCCGCCGGTGGACATCGAGCGGCGCAGGGTGCGGCGCATGTCGATCGGCCCGCGGTGGGCCCGACGACGGCGGGCGGCCAGTCGCGTCGCGAGGTGGCGGCCCAGCGGCGCGACCCGCCGTCGCAGGTCGGCGAGGGTCTCCGCGTTCGCGGAGAGGAAGTCGGTCTGCTCGGCCTGGCGTCGCACCCCGGTGCGGGCGGCCGCCTCCCGGCCCCGGATCTCCGAGCCGCGCCGCGCGGTCTCGGCCTGCACCAGGCGACGGAACTCGGCGATCCGCGCCCGCGTCTCGCGGCGCGCGACCTCCTCGGCGAACGGGCCGTCGGGGGCGTCCGCGGCCTCCCGGCGGCCGCGCAGGTCGGCGAGCACCCGCGCGAGCAGCGTCTCGGGCCGCACGCTGTTGAGCGCCTGGTAGGACGAGAAGCCGGACGGGCGGCCGCCCGCGCCGTCCGTGCCCGTGCCCGTCCCGCCGGACCCGGCGCCCTGCCCGGTCCCGACGCCGAGCGCACCCAGCCCGTCCACGACGGCGCGGGCGAGCTCGGAGAGCGCGGCGGTGTCGCCGTCGGCGAGGAGCTGGGCGAGCAGGTCGCGGAGCGCGTCGACGTCGACGGAACCGTCCTCGGCGTAGGGCAGCGCGACCTCGCCCAGCGCCGCGCCCTGGCCCAGCGGGAACCACAGGTCGAACAGCGCGTCGAAGGTCTGCCGTTGCCCGGAGCGGCGCAGCAGCGCGGCC
>NZ_JBVPVA010001195.1:0-4582 GCF_055612215.1 Actinomycetospora sp.
AGCCACTTGGCGTGCTGGTTGACCATCGAGTCGACGATGTGGATGAAGGCTTCGTAGCAGGTGAACAGCCCGTGCCGGCCGGTGAGCAGGTAGCCCTCGAGCCAGCCCTGGCACATGTGCTCGGAGAGCACCTCGACCACCCGGCCCGCCGGAGCGAGGTGGTCGTCGCCGTCGACGAGCTCGGCGTCGAACTGCCGGTCGGTGACGGCGAAGACGTCCTGCAGCCGGTTCGAGGCGACCTCGTCGGGCCCGAAGAGGCGGAAATTCTCGGGGTTGGCGCGGATCACCTCGCGCACCCAGCCGCCCAGCACGCGGGTGGCCTCGGCGACGGGGCGGCCGGGCTCGTCGACGGCGACGGCGTGGTCGCGGAAGTCGGGCAGCCGCAACTCGCGCAGCAGCTCCCCGCCGTTGGCGTGCGGGGTGGCGCTCATCCGCCGCGTACCGCCCGGGTGCAGCGCGGCCAGCTCCGGGCGCAGCCGGCCCGCCGCGTCGAAGAGCTCCTCGGGCCGGTAGGAGCGCATCCAGGCCTCGAGGGCGGCCCGGTGTCCGGCGTTGTCGCGCGTCCCGGCCAGCGGGACCTGGTGGGCGCGGTAGGTGCCCTCCACCGCCACGCCGTCGACCTCACGGGGCCCGGTCCAGCCCTTCGGGGAGCGCAGGATCAGCATGGGCCAGCGCGGCCGTGCCACCGGCCGATCGGCCGCCTCGGCCTCGGCGGCGTCCCGCCGGATCCGGCGGATCTCGGCGACGATGTCGTCCATGGTGTCGGCCATCCGCCGGTGCACCACGGCGTGGTCCTCGTCGAGACCGGCGTCGACCACGAACGGCCGGTAGCCGTAGCCGGTGAACAGGTCGAGCAGCTCCGGTTCGGGGATGCGGGCGAGCACCGTCGGGTTCGCGATCTTGTAGCCGTTGAGGTGCAGGACCGGCAGCACCGTCCCGTCGTGCACGGGGTGGGCGAACTTGTTGGCATGCCACGCGGTCGCCAGCGGCCCGGTCTCGGCCTCGCCGTCCCCGACCACGCACGCGACCAGCAGGTCCGGGTTGTCGAACGCCGCGCCGTAGGCGTGGGCCAGCGAGTACCCCAGCTCCCCGCCCTCGTGGATCGAGCCCGGGGTCTCCGGCGCGGCGTGGCTGGGGATGCCGCCCGGGAACGAGAACTGCCGGAACAGCGCCCGCATCCCCTCCTCGTCGTCGGACACGTGGGAGTACCGCTCCGAGTAGGTGCCCTCCAACCACGCCGCGGCCACCACCGCCGGCCCGCCGTGGCCGGGCCCGCAGACGTAGAGCGCATCGAAGGTGCTGCTGCGCAGGACCCGGTTGAGGTGCGCCCACACGAACGTCTGCCCCGGCGTGGTGCCCCAGTGCCCCAGCAGCCGCGCCTTGATGTGCTCCGCGGTCAGCGGCTCACGCAGCAGCGGGTTGTCCTGCAGGTAGATCTGACCCACCGACAGGTAGTTCGCCGCCCGCCACCACGCGTCCACCAGGCCGAGGTCGTCAGCATCGATGGTCATGCGCACCGTCCTCCGGGATCGTCTCGCGTCGAGGGTCTCGCTCTCGCCGTTCCGCCCACGTCCGTCGATTGCCCTGGTTCCTCCGCTCCGGCCCGGCCCGGGCCTCCTCGCGGTCACAGGTCCAGGACGACGTCGGTCGTGGGCTGCGCGCAGCAGATCAGCACCTGTCCGTCGGGCGGTGGTTCGAGCGGCTCGGGGGAGTAGCGGACCTCGCCGGCGAGCAGCGGGGTGACGCACGTGTGGCACACCCCGGTCCGGCAGCTCCAGCGGGCGGGGACGTCACAGACCTCGGCGAGCTCGAGCACGCTGTGCGCGGAGTCGGGGAAGTCGGTGGCGACGTCGCTGCGCGCGAAGGTGACCAGCGGGCCGCTCGCCGCGGGTCCGGGCGGCCGGTGGGGTCGTCGCACGGTCTGCCCCACCAGGCCGGGGGTGCTCGGGGCGCGGGCGGTGAACAGCTCGGTGTGGATCCGGGCCGGGTCGAGGCCGAGCACGGTGAGTGCGTGCTCGATGTCGGCCGTGAAGGAGGCGGGGCCGCAGAGGTAGGCGTCCGCGGTGGTCGGGACGTCGAGTGCGGCCAGCGTGTCCTTCGTGAGGCGGCCGGCCCGGGCGTGCCCGTGACGTCGCTCCTCGGCCGTCGCCCGGCTCCAGAACACGAACTCGTGCACGCGCGGCAGCGCGGCGAGCAGCGCGTGCGCCTCACCCGAGAGGGCATGCTCGCGAGGCCCGCGGGCGCCGTGGATCCACCAGACGTCCCGGTCCCGGTGCCGCTCGACGCACTCGTGGAGCATGGCGAGCTCGGGGGTCACGCCGATGCCGGCGGAGATCAGGAGGATCGGGTCGCTGCCCTCGCGCAGGACGAACTCCCCGCGCGGCGCGGCCACGTCGAGCAGGTCGCCGGGCCGCACCGCCCCGGTCAGCCGACCACTGACCACACCGCCGGGCTCGCGCTTGACGGAGATCCGGTAGGCGGGCGCCCCGGGGGCCGAGGAGAGGGAGTAGCTGCGCACGGCGGCCGGTCGATCGGTGCCGGGGACCCGCACCGTGAGGTACTGCCCGGCCCGTGCGGACGGCAGCGGGGCCCCGTCGGGGTCCGCCAGGGAGATCGACGAGACGGTCGCGGACTCGGTCACGACACGGTCCACCCGCAGGCGGCGGAACCCGGTCCAGGCCGGCGCGTCGGGTTCCGGGTCGGCGCCCTCGGCGGTGAGCAGGTCGCGGAACGAGCCCTGCCACCCCGGGCTGAGCGCGGGGATCCGCATGGCCTTCCGGAGCGCCTCGGGGTCGCGGCCCGGCAGGTAGAGCAGTGCGTCGGCCTCCGCGACGGTGAGCGACCCGGGGCCCTCGCCGGTCTTGGTGATCCGGTCGCCGGCCGCGATGTCGCCCTCGCGCAGGACCCGCATGTAGAAGCCCGGGCGGTGGTGGCCGACGAGGAGCGCGGGCATCTCGGGGACCCCGAGCCGCAGGCCGACGCGGTAGCAGGTGACCCGGGGCTGGGTGACCTCGAACTCGGCGTCACCGATGCGGTAGCGGTCGCCGATGCACACCTCGTCGTCGGGCAGGCCGTCGACGGTGAGGTTCTCGCCGAACTGGCCGTACTCGAAGTCGTCGCGCCCGAGGTGTTGCTGCCAGTACCGGTAGGAGTCGATCTGGTAGACCATCACGGCCCGCTGCTCGCCGCCGTGCCCGGCGGTGTCGCCCTGCCCGTCGCCGTCGAGGTTGAGCCGCCGCACCCGGCACGGGCCGGTCACTGGGTGCTTCCACACCCCGGTGCGGACCGTGCGCCCCTCCCACGGCACGTCCTGCGGCATCCCGACGTTGACCGCGAGCAGCGTCGGCCCGGCGGGTGGCGTCATCCGCGGTCGCCCGAGGGACGTCCGGCCGTGGCGGTGGTCCGCTGGTCCCAGCCGTGGAAGGGCGCGAGGTCGCCGGCGTCCCAGCGCCCGCGCAGCCCGGGGGTGCCCAGGTCCCAGTCGGGACGGACGGCGCGGGTCGCCGAGCGCAGGTCGTGCCAGAGGTCGACGAGCGACGGGCGCCCCCAGAACCAGTAGCCGTTGTAGATCGTGTGCACGACCAGGCCCGGCTCGAGCACGAGGGTGTGGGGGATCATCGGGTCGTTGTCGGGGTCGGTGTACTCCTGGATGTCGAGGTCGCGCTGGACCGTGCGCCCCGGGTCGGACAGGAACGTCCACTGCGCGCCGACCGAGGCCCGGAACTCCTGCAGCGTGTGGTGCGGGTCGGTCGCGATCGTGACGATCTGCGTGTACGCCACCGCGAACTTCGGCTGGGCCGCGGCCATCTCGAGGTGCTGCTGGTGCTCCTTGGGACAGAAATGGCCGCGGGCCAGGGTCAGCACCAGCGGATCGCGTCCCTGCAGCTCGGACAGCGCGCGCACGGTGCCGGTGTGGTCGGGCAGGGCGTAATCGGGGAACACGGCACCGGGCCGGATGTCGGAGCGCATCGCGGGTCAGCTCCCGGAGCCGGACAGCAGTTGCTGGCCGCCGTCGACGTCGTAGACCGCGCCGGTAAGCGCGGTGTTCGTCATCAGGTGCACGGCCAGGGCGGCGACGTCCCCCGCCTCGATCACCCGGCGGACGGGCAGGGTGGCGCGGAGCTCGTCGCGTCGCGCGTCGAGGCCCTCGCCGAGCAGCCGCGCGGAGAGCGGGGTGTCGACGAAGCCGGCGGCGAGGAGGTTGACCCGAACCGGCGCGAGCTCGAGCGCGAGGTTGGCGGCGAGCGCGGCGGACGCCGCCGTCAGGGCGGCGGGCACGGTCAGCCCGAGCGCAGGGCGGCGCGCGGCGGTCCCGCTGATGAGCAGCAGGCTCCCTCCGGGCCGGACCTTCCCGAGTGTCGCGCGGGCGACGTGCAGAGGCAGCCAGAGGTGCTCGTCGACCTCTCGGCGGGCACGAGCCAGGTCGAGGTCGGCCAGCGGTGCGTAGTAGGGGCTGCCGGCGGTGAGCAGGATGTGGTCGACCGGGCCCGGCAGCTCCGCGAAGAACTCGTCGAGCCGGGCGGTGTCCGTGGCGTCGAACGCCGAACTCGAGCGAGCCGCCACCTCGGTCGCCGCGTGCTGC
>NZ_JBVPVA010000034.1:0-4528 GCF_055612215.1 Actinomycetospora sp.
GGCGGGCGGCGGGCCGACCAGTCCGTCGCCGCCTCGTGGGTCAGCGCCACCTCGAGCGCGCGGCGCTCCCCATCGGGCGGGCCGATCAGCTGCACCCCGACCGGCAGGCCGTCGGGCGTGAACCCGGCCGGCATCCCCAGCACCGGGACCCCGGCCATCGACCACGGCGCCACCGTCTCCATCCACCGGTGGTAGGTGTCCATCGCCCGCCCGTCGATCTCGGCCGGCCACGGCACGTCGACGGCGAACGGGTGGACCTGCGTGGCCGGCGCGAGGAGCACGTCGAACCGCGCGAACAGGGCGACGACCGCCGCATACCACTCCGCGCGCACCGTGGCCGCCCACGACACCTCGCGCGCCGCGAGCCCCACGCCCCGCTCGATCTCCCACACCAGCTCGGGCTTGAGCTGGTCCCGCAGCGCCGGGTCCTCGACGAGCGGCGCCATCTCGACCGCGTTCCACCACCGCCAGCGCAGGAACGCCTCCCAGAGCCGGTCGAGGTCGAACGCCGGCACGACGTCCTCGACGACCGCCCCGAGCCCGGCCAGCACGTCGGCGGGCCCGCGGGCGAGCGCGAGCAGCCCGGGCTCGGTCGCGAGCCGTCCACCGAGGTCGCCGAGCCAGCCGACCCGCAGGCCCGCCGGGTCGGCCGGTCGCAGGTCGGCGAGGTCCAGCGGGTCCGCGCGGTCGAGCGGCCCGACGGGCCCGCCGGCCGTCATGACCCCGAGCAGCGCGGCCAGGTCGGCGACGGAGCGGCCCATCGGCCCGGCCTCGCCGAGCTGCGCGACGAAGCCGGGCACCCCCGGCACCCGACCGCGCGAGGGCCGCAGCCCGTACACGTTCGCCCACGCCGCCGGGTTGCGCAGCGAGCCCATGTAGTCGCTGCCGTCCGCGGCCGGGAGCATCCGGGTCGCGAGCGCGGCCGCCGCGCCGCCGGAGGACCCGCCGACGGTGCGCGCCGGGTCGTACGGGTTGCGCGTGGTGCCCCAGACCGGGTTGTAGGTCTGCGACCCGAACCCGAGTTCCGGGGTGTTGGTGCGCCCGACGAACACCGCGCCCGCGGCCCGCATCCGGGCCACGTGCGGCGCGTCGACGACGCCCACCCGGTCGGCGAACACGGGCGAGCCCGCCACGAACGGCTGCCCGGCGGCCTCGGCGAGATCCTTCACCGCCTGCGGGACGCCGTGCAGCACGCCGCGGTGTTCCCCGCGGGCCAGCGCGGCGTCCCGCTCGGCGGCCTCGGCGAGCACGACCTCGGGGTCGGGCCGCGCGACGAGCGCGTTCACGGTCGGGTTCACCGCGTCGGCGTGCGCGAGGTGCTCGCGGGCCACCTCCACGCACGACACCTCGCGGGCGGCGATCGCCGCCGCGAGCCCCACGAGGCCGAGCTCGCAGACCTCGGGGACCGCGATCGTGCTCAGCGCGGCTTCACCTCGCCCATCTCGCCCCACCCGTTCCCGTCGACGCCCTGCACGCTGATGATGCGCGGCGTGGTGTCCACGTAGTCCGGCGCCTCGGCGACGAACTTCTTGAAGTGGTCGGAGTTCACGTGCGCCGAGGCGGCGTCGTCCTGGAACGCCTCGACGAGGGTGTAGGTGTTCTCCTCGTCGAGGGACTTGTTCCACTCGAAGAAGATGTTGCCGGGCTCGGAACGGGTGCCCGCCGTGAACTCCCTCGTGAGCTCCGGGAAGCGGTCGGCGTACTCCGGTTTGACGGTCCACTTGACCGCGATGAAGATCATGCCGCGGATCCTGGCACGACGGTGGCGCCGAGCACACCCGTCCGAGCGGGGTCTGGCGGGTCGGGCAGGACCGCGCGGACACTGGGCCCGTGGGCCAGGCGGGTGAGGTCGTTCCCTCCGGCTTCCGCGCGCCGGCCCCGCCGCTGCGCGGCCTCGTCTCCTACCACGGCTACGACGTGCGCGGCCTCGCCCCGGGCCGCCACCGCGGCCTGCCCTCGCCGTACCTGACGCTCGTCGTCACCTTCGGTCCCGGCCTGCAGATCGAGCGTCCCGACGGGGGGCGCGACCGCTTCGCCGCGTGCGTCGGCGGCCTGCACGAGGTGCCGGAGCGGATCGTCCACGACGGCCGCCAGTCGGGCGTGCACCTCACCGTCCACCCGCTCGCGGCCCGGGCCCTGTTCGGGCTGCCGGCGGCGGCGCTCGCGACGGTGACCGTTGAGGCCGCCGACGTCCTGGGGACGGCCGGCCGGGAGCTCACGGCCCGGATCGCCGACACCGAGGACGCCGGGTGGGACGCCCGCTTCGCCGCGCTCGACGACGTCCTGCTCCGCCTGCTGCACCGGGACGCGCCGGGCCCCGCGGCCGAGGTGCGTCACGCGTGGCGGGTCCTGACGTCGCCGGGACACGTCGGCGTCGGAGCCCTCGCCCACGACGTCGGGTGGAGCGGCGACCACCTCGGCCGCCGGTTCCGCGCGGAGTTCGGCGTGGGCCCCAAGGTCGCCGCGCGGATGGCCCGCTTCGACCGCGCCCGCCGCGACGTCGCCGGCCGGGCCGGCGGGGGCGCGCTCGCCCTCGCCGACGTCGCCGCCACCCACGGCTACGCCGACCAGGCCCACCTCGCCCGCGAGTTCCGCTCGCTGGCCGGGTGCTCGCCCTCGCGGTGGGTCGCCGAGGAGGTCCGCACCGGGCTGACGGGCGGCGGCGACGACCCCGACGCCGGGCTCGGGCGCGACGTCGGATCCGTTCAAGACCGGCGGCCGGGCCGCCCGCCATCCTCGGCGGCATGAGCGAGACGACGATGACCACAGCCACGACCACGACGCCGCCCGCGCAGGTGTGGCCCACCCTGCGCGCCCGGGACGCCCGCGCCCTGATCGACTTCTACGTCTCGGCGTTCGGCTTCACCGAGACGGTGGCCCACACCGACGACGCCGGGGTGATCGTGCACGCCGAGCTGGCCTGGCCGCCCGGCGGCGGACTGATGATGGGCCAGGACCGCGAGACCGCCGACGGACGCTGGAGCCTGCGCGTCGGGACCTTCGGCGGCTACGTCGTGACCCGCGACGCCGCGCACACCGACGAGGTCTTCGCGCGCGCCGTCGAGGCCGGGGCGACCGTCGTCGCCGAGCCCTACGACACCGACTACGGCTCGCACGACTGCACGCTGCTCGACCCCGAGGGCAACCACTGGCAGTTCGGGACCTACCCCGGACACCCGCGTGGTTGATCAGCACTGAGCGCGGTCGGAATTCATCCTCGATCGGCGCTGTCTCGTTCCACGACCGCACGTTCCGGATCCGCGGACGGAAGGGGGCGCCTGCGGCTCGATCAGACCTCGGTCTTGAGGATGCAGATCTCGAGGTGTGCTGCGAGGACGGCTTCCCGAGCGGTGTCGCCCAGCTGCGGATCCGCCTCCGCAGCCGCCTTGGCGCTGTCCCCGGCCTGTTCCAGTTCGATGACCGAGTCCCGAGCGGACACGTCGTCGCTCGCACTCCGCATCGCCTTGTCCGTCTTTGAGTCGAACTCGCGCACGACGGCCACGAGGACCACCGAGGCCCCCTGGTCGGCCTCCGAGGCCTGCAGTGCGGCGGTCGTCTTCTCCTTGACGTCGCCGAGTCGGCTGGCGAGATCCGTGATGGTCAGCATGGTGTTCTCTCCGCATCGTGGTGGCTTCTGGTTCCTCGGCGGGGAGTCGAGGAACGGCCACCGTGACACGCTGTCGAAACTCTGCACAGTTTACCAACTCATTGTCCTTACATCTTCATTGCTTTGGAGTAGTCCGTCGCCACGTCGCGCAATCACTCCACTCCCACTGGTGACCGTCGCCGCACCGAGTTCCCAGCCGTGGGCGCGTAGGGTCCACTGTGATTGCGCCTAGGGTTCCGTCCGCCGCCCGTCTCCCATCCCACAACCAGGGTGGCCGGGGTCTGGACCGAGCGGCGCCACGGCCGGTCGCCGGCCGACACCTGACGGGATAGAAACCCCGAGGGCTCCTGTTCGACGTGCCCGTCCCACGGACGGCACCGACGCCGAGGAGCCATCCGGTGGCCACCGCACTCGTCCTCTCCCCCGCCTCGTCCGGCGTGCCCGCCGGCGTCGTCGCGATCACGCTGGTCGCGGCGGTGCTGCACGCCGTCTGGAACGCGATCGCGCACGGGGTCCCCGACCGCCTCGTCGGCTTCGCGCTGATCGGTGCGGCCTACACCGTCGTCGGCGGGGTGACGGCCCTCGTCGTGGGGCTGCCGCCGGCGGGGGCGTGGCCGTTCGTCCTCGGCTCCGCCGCGATCCACGTCGTCTACACGCTGCTGCTCTGGGCGAGCTACCAGCTCGGCGAGTTCAGCCAGGTCTACCCGGTCGCCCGGGGCACGGCGCCGTGGGTGGTGGCGCTGATCGAGGTCGTGCTCGGCCACCACCTCCCGGCGCTGCAGCTCGCCGGGATCGTCGTGATCTCGCTCGGCCTGCTGAGCCTCGCCCTCGACGGCGGCCGCCCCTCCCGCGCGACGCTGCCGGCCCTGGGCGCCGCCGTCGCCACCGGGATCGCGATCGCCGGCTACACCGTCGTCGACG
>NZ_JBVPVA010000058.1:0-1487 GCF_055612215.1 Actinomycetospora sp.
GGTGGCGCGCGCGCCGAGCCCCCGCGCCACCCGACCCCCGTCGCCGCCTGCGCATCGGGCGGCTGCTGCTGGTCGTCCTGCTGCTCGTCGCGGCGGGCAAGCTCGTCGAGGTCCAGGCCATCGACGCGGGCTCGCTCGCCGCGGACGCCGCCAAGCAACGCATGACCCGGCTCGTCGTGCCCGCCGAGCGCGGCGCGATCCTCGACCGCAACGGCACCCCGCTGGCGTTCTCGGTCGAGGCGAAGGCCCTCGTCGCGAACCCGCGCCGCATCTCGGCGGACTGGTCGAAGCCGGAGGTCCGCGCGGTGCCGGGCACGCCGACGCCGGACCAGCGCAAGGCCCAGATCGCGCAGGGGATGGCCACGATCCTGCACGCCGACCCGCTCGCCCTGTTCCAGGAGCTGACGAGCGACCGGGCCTACGTCGTGCTCGCCCCGCTGGTCGACCCGACCGCGGCGCGCACCATCACCACGGAGTTCCCGGAGATCGCCTCGGAGGACCGGGAGTCGCGCCAGTACCCGGCCGGCGACGTCGGCGGGTCGGTCGTGGGCAGCGCGTCGTGGAGCCTGGACACCAGCCGGGTCCGCGGCAACGTCGGCCTCGAGAGCGCCCAGGACGCGATCCTGGCCGGGTCCGACGGCTACCGCATCGTCGACACCGCGGAGGGCAGCGACGCCGTCATCCCCGGCAGCACCCGCGCCGAGCAGCCCGCGCAGGCCGGCCGCGACGTCGTCCTGACCCTCGACGCGGACCTGCAGTACACCGTGCAGGACAAGCTCTCGGCCTACGTGGCCCACACCGGCGCCAAGGACGGTAGCGCGGTCGTGCTCGACGCGAAGACCGGCCAGATCCTCTCGCTCGCCAACAGCGCGGCCGGCGGGGCGCCCGCGCCGGGCGACGCCGCCGTGACCACCCCGTTCGAGCCGGGCTCGGTGAACAAGGTCGTCACCTTCGCCGGGGCCCTCGAGGCCGGACTGATCAGGCCCGACGACGTGCTCACGGTCCCGGGCAACATCAAGGTCGCGGACCGCACGATCAACGACGCCTGGGTGCACGGCCCCGTCCCGATGACGATGAACGGGGTCCTCGGCAAGTCCTCCAACGTCGGCACGCTGATGACCGCGCAGCGCCTCGGGCCGGACCGGTTCGCCCAGATGCTCGGCAACCTCGGCGTCGGGACGAAGACCGGGGTCGAGCTCCCCGGCGAGAGCTCCGGGTCGGTGCCGCCGCGGGCGGACTGGTCGGGCTCGACCTTCGGCAACCTGCCCATCGGGCAGGGCCTGTCGATGACGACGCTGCAGATGGCCAGCATCTACCAGGCGGTCGCCAACGGCGGGGTGCGCGTCCCGCCGCGGGTGATCTCGGCGACCGTCGGGCCGGACGGGGTCCGCACGCCCGCCCCGGCGCCGGCCGGCGTCCGGGCGATGTCCCCGCAGACCGCGCAGACACTGCGCCAGATGCTGCAGTCGGTGACCCAGGAGGCGAAG
>NZ_JBVPVA010000251.1:0-2997 GCF_055612215.1 Actinomycetospora sp.
GTCCAGCTCGCCATCACGGTCTTCATCGTGGGCTCCATGCTGGCCGGGCTCTCGACCTCGACGCCGGAGCTCATCGGCTTCCGGGTGCTGCAGGGCCTGGGCATGGGCGGGCTGACCGCGCTGGCGCAGGTCGTGATGGCCGCGATCATCCCGCCGCGCGAGCGGGGTCGGTATTCCGGGTACCTCGGCGCGATCATGGCGGTCGCGACGGTCGGCGGGCCGCTGATCGGCGGAGTCATCGTCGACTCCATCGGCTGGCGCTGGTGCTTCTACGTCACCGTCCCGATCGCCGTCGTCGCGCTCGGCCTGCTGCAGAAGACGCTCACGGTGCCGACCCTGAAGCGCGAGGTGCACATCGACTACCTCGGCGCGGTGCTCATCGCGGCCGGCGTCTCCGCGCTGCTGATCTGGACCTCGCTGGGCGGCAAGAACTTCGCCTGGGTCTCCTGGGCGTCCCTCGCCTGGCTCGCCGGCGGGATCGTCGCCCTCGTCGCGGCGGTCGTCGTCGAGTCGACGGCCCGCGAGCCGATCGTCCCGCTGCAGCTCTTCCGGAGCCGCACCGTCGCCCTCGCCACCGTCGCCTCGCTCTTCGTCGGCGTCGCGATGTTCGGCTCGTCGGTCTTCCTCAGCCAGTTCTTCCAGCTCGCCCGCGGGGCCAGCGCCACCGCCGCCGGCCTCATGACACTGCCGCTGATCGTCGGACTGTTCCTGGCCTCCACGGTCGTCGGGCAACTGATCTCCCGGTACGGGCGGTGGAAGCCGTACCTGGTGGGCGGCGCGGTGCTGCTCGTCGTCGGGCTGCTGTTCGAGGGCCTGGTCATGAGCGCCGACACCCCGTACTGGGAGCTCGCGGTGGCGATGGCGATGGTCGGCGTGGGCATCGGCGCCACGCAGCAGAACCTCGTGCTCGTCGTGCAGAACCAGGTCGCCCTGCGCGACATGGGCGCGGCCAGTTCCACCGTCTCGTTCTTCCGCTCCCTCGGCGGCGCGGCCGGCGTCGCGGCCCTCGGCGCCCTGCTCAGCAGCCACGTCTCGACGGCCATCAGCTCCGGGCTCGGCGCGATCGGTATCCCGGCCTCGGCGACGTCGTCCTCGAGTGGGGCGATCCCGAACCTCGCGACGTTCCCCGCGGCGGTGCGCGCGGTCGTCGAGCATGCCTACGGCGACTCGGTGGCCCAGGTCTTCCTGGTCGCCGTCCCGATGGCGCTGATCGCCCTGGTCGCGATCCTCTTCCTGGAGGAGGTCCCGCTGCGGGACACGGTCGACGTCACCGACACGGCCGCCGCGCCCGCGGCGCCCGCCGCGGTCGTCGACGAGGCCCCGGTCGTCGAGGGCGTGGTCCGCGACGGCGGACGCCCGGCCCCGGGCGCGGTGCTCACGGTCATCGACCACGGTGGCCACCAGCTCGCCCGGACGGTCGCCGCCGACGACGGCCGCTACCGGGTCGCCGTGGACCCCCGCGACGTGCCGCACCTGCTCGTCGTGCAGTGGCAGGGGACCCCGCACGTCGAACTGCTCGGCGGCACCGTCGGCGCCGGGCGACGCGACGTCGTCCTGTCCGTGGGGGGGTCGGCCGGCCGGCACCGGGCGATCACCGACCTCACCCTGCTCGACGCCACCACCGAGGCGATCCCCGCGGTGACGCGGTGAACGGCGCCCTCACCGCCCCGCGCGAGACTGGCCCGGTGACGGTGGGTCGGCGGGAGCGCAAGAAGCAGGCCACGCGGGCCGCGCTGAGCGAGGCCGCCCTGCGGCTGGCGCTCGAGCACGGGATCGAGAACGTCACCGTCGAGCAGATCGCCGACGAGGCCGACGTCTCCCTGCGGACCTTCTTCAACTACTTCTCGAGCAAGGAGGAGGCGGTCGTCGCGGGGGACGCCGCACGGGGCGAGGCCCTGGTCGAGCGGTTCCGCGCCCGACCCGCGGCGGAGAGCGTCCTCACGGCGCTGCGGGCAGCGGTGCTGGCCTTCGTCGACGACGTCGTGCACGGGGAACGGCTGGAGGAGCTGCGGATGATGCGCCGCAGTCCCTCGCTGATCCAGCACCAGCTCGCCGCGTACGCAGCGGGGGAACGGGCGCTGGCGATCGCGGTCGCCGAGCGCATCGGGGAACCGGCTCCGGACGGCTCCGCGGAGGAGGACCGCGCCGTGGGGGTCTACCCGTCGCTGGTGGCCGCCACGACGATGGCGGGCCTCCGGGTGGCGATGCAGCGCTGGACCGACGGCCCGGGGGGCGGATCCCGCGACCTGGCGACGCTGCACGAGACCGTCGACGAGGTGTTCGCGCGGCTCTCGTCCGGGCTCGACGACCCGGGGGCCGTCGCGACCGATCGGCGAGTAGGCGGTTGATCATGGCGAGGGCACCGCTCCGACCGGTGCCCTCGCCATGATCAACTGCCTAGCCGATCGGTACCCGAAGGCCGTCCGACTCCGGCGTCGAGAGGCGGAGGCGCTCAGCTCGCGAGCGCGGACCGCAGATCCGCGAACAGGTCGGTCCGCGTCTCGGAGCCGAGGCGCTGGCGCATCCGGCCGACGTGGTGCTCGACGGTCTTCGCGGTGATGAAGAGCCGGTCGCCGATCTCGCGGTAGGTCATGCCGTCGAGGAGCAGCTCGGCGACCTCGCGCTCGCGGTCGGACAGGACGCCGGGTCGCGACGCCGGGCGCGGGGCGGCGGGGGACACCGCGGTCCGGTCCGCCTCGGGGTGCTCGGCCGCCACCGGCCGGGGTGACGGAGCCGGTGACGACGGCGCCGCGGGCTCCTCGGTCGTCGACGGACCCGCGAGCAGGCCGCGGGCGAGGCCGAGCATGGCGGCGAGGATGCGCTTGTCGGTCGTGCGGACCGCGGCCTCCTTGGCCAGCCGGGCCCCGTCGTAGGCCATCCCGGCGCCGGCCAGGGCGGTCGTCGTGACGGTGACCTCGTCGAGGTCGACCTCACCGGCAAGGACGTGCAGCCACACCTGCGCGGCGCGGGCGAGGACGGTGGCGAGCGAGCCGGCGT
>NZ_JBVPVA010000365.1:0-7150 GCF_055612215.1 Actinomycetospora sp.
CGACGACCGACCAGGCCGAGCCGACCGGGGACCAGGCCGAGCCGACCGAGTTCCACGCCGGGCCCGACCCCAAGGGCCGCCACTTCAGCCTCGTCCTCGAGCCCGGGCAGAGCTACCACACCCACCGCGGCGCGATCGCCCACGACAAGCTCATCGGCGCCCCCGAGGGCAGCGTCGTGCACTCCGCCGCCAACACGCCCTACCTGGCGCTGCGGCCGCTGCTGCCCGACTACGTGCTCGCCAAGCCGCGCGGCGCGCAGGTGATCTACCCCAAGGACGCGGCCCAGATCGTGACCTGGGGCGACGTCTTCCCGGGCGCGCACGTGCTCGAGGCGGGGGCGGGCTCGGGGGCGCTGACCCTCAGCCTGCTCCGCGCGGTCGGACCGGAGGGCACGGTCACCTCGTACGAGGTCCGGGAGGACCACCTCGAGCACGCCGAGCGCAACGTCGAGCGCTTCCTCGGCGAGCACCCCGCCAACTGGACGGTCCACCTCGGCGACGTCGCGGGGGCGCACGGCGTCTACGACCGCGTCGTCCTGGACATGCTCTCGCCGTGGGACGTGCTCGGGACGGTGCGCGAGGTCCTCGTCCCCGGGGGCGTGCTCGTCGGCTACGTCGCCACCACCACCCAGCTCTCCACGCTCACCGAGGCGCTGCGCGAGCAGGCCTGCTGGACGGAGCCGCAGGCGTGGGAATCGCTGGTCAGGCCCTGGCACAGCGTCGGGCTGGCGGTCCGGCCGGAGCACCGGATGATCGCGCACACCGCGTTCCTGGTGACCGCGCGGCGCCTCGCGGACGGCGTCGTCCCGCCCCGACAGCAGCGGCGCCCGAGTCGCGGATAGCGCACACCCGACCACCCAGGGTGATCATCTTGACAGGTAAGACGCACCGCAGGTGACGACGCGCAAGCCCGCGACGCGAGAAGTCCGTCACCGGCTCGCTACTCCACGGACACCCGGGTTCACGGGTACGGTTGCTCTACGGAGTAGCGGGAGGAGGGCGCCGTGAGCATGAACGACGACCCCAGGGGCCGATCCGACCAGGGCCGCGACCGAGGCGCGGCGGACACGGCGGCGCAGGTGCGATTCCTCGAAGAAGAGGTCGCCCTGCTGCGTCGGAAACTGACCGAGTCCCCACGCCACACCCGGATCCTCGAGCAGCGGCTCGCGGACTCGGCGGCGCGGGTGTCCCAACTGACCGAGCGCAACGACAAGCTGACCGAGACCCTCAAGGAGGCCCGGGCCCAGCTCGTGTCCCTCCGCGAGGAGGTCGACCGTCTCGCGCAGCCGCCGTCGAGCTACGGCGTCTTCCTGACCCTGCACGAGGACCAGACCGTCGACGTGTTCACGTCGGGCCGCAAGATGCGGGTCGCCGTGTCCCCGGCGGTCGAGGCCTCGGAGCTGACCCGCGGCCAGTCGGTGCGCCTCAACGAGGCGCTCACCGTGGTCGAGGCCGGTGACTACGAGCGCATCGGCGAGGTCTGCTCGCTGCGGGAGGTCCTCACCGACGAGGACGGCTCCCGCACGCGCGCGCTGATCATCGGGCACGCCGACGAGGAGCGGGTCATCCACCTGGCCGACTCGCTGCTGTCCGCCGACGCGCCGGAGCTCAAGCCGGGCGACTCGCTGATGATCGACACCAAGGTGGGCTACGCCTACGAGAAGGTGCCGAAGGCCGAGGTCGAGGAGCTCGTCCTCGAGGAGGTCCCCGACGTCGCGTACACCGACATCGGCGGTCTCTCGCGGCAGATCGACTCCATCCGCGACGCGGTGGAGCTGCCGTTCCTGCACGCGGAGCTGTTCCGGACCTACCAGCTCCGCCCGCCGAAGGGTGTCCTGCTCTACGGCCCGCCCGGGTGCGGCAAGACGCTCATCGCGAAGGCGGTGGCGAACTCGCTGGCCAAGAAGGTCGCCGAGACCCGCGGTGAGGACAGCCGCGACGTCAAGGCGCACTTCCTCAACATCAAGGGCCCGGAGCTGCTCAACAAGTTCGTCGGCGAGACCGAGCGGCACATCCGGATGATCTTCCAGCGGGCGCGCGAGAAGGCGTCCGAGGGCACTCCGGTGATCGTGTTCTTCGACGAGATGGACTCGATCTTCCGCACCCGCGGATCGGGCGTGTCCAGCGACGTCGAGACGACGATCGTGCCCCAGCTCCTCAGCGAGATCGACGGCGTCGAGGGCCTGGAGAACGTCATCGTCATCGGCGCGTCCAACCGCGAGGACATGATCGACCCCGCGATCCTGCGGCCGGGCCGGCTCGACGTGAAGATCAAGATCGAGCGTCCGGACGCCGAGGCGGCGATCGACATCTTCGGCAAGTACCTCATCGAGGGCCTGCCGGTCCACGAGGAGGACATCGCCGAGTTCGGCGGCAACCGCCAGGCGTGCCTCGACGGCATGATCGAGCGGGTCGTCGAGCGGATGTACGCCGAGACCGACGACAACCGGTTCCTCGAGGTCACCTACGCCAACGGGGACAAGGAGGTCCTGTACTTCAAGGACTTCAACTCCGGCGCGGTGATCGAGAACATCGTGGGGCGGGCCAAGAAGTCGGCCATCAAGTCGCACCTGGAGACCAAGCAGTCCGGTCTGCGGGTGCAGCACCTGCTCGACGCCGTGGTGGACGAGTTCGCCGAGTCCGAGGACCTGCCGAACACGACCAACCCCGACGACTGGGCCCGCATCTCCGGCAAGAAGGGCGAGCGGATCGTCTACATCCGCACGCTCGTCACCGGGAAGGGCTCGACGCAGGGCAAGGAGATCGACACCGCGTCGAACACCGGGCAGTACCTGTAGTACCTGTGATCGTCGAGTACCGGGTACCGTCGAGGTCATGACCGCCGACGAGACCCGCGACGACGGACACCACGACCGCCGGCCGCGCTCCGCACCTCGCAACGAGGTCCGGGGGGCGGCCGGTGTCGCGTCCGAGGCCGTGGACATCATCTCCCGGCCGGTCGAGGGCACCCACCGCGCGATCTCCGACACCGTCTTCGCCACCCTGCGCAAGGTCGGGCTCGGCCCGGCGTCGCGCCCGGTGCAGCTGGCGCACGACGGCATCGCCGCCGGGGTCTACACCGCGGTCCGCGGCATCTCCCACCTCGCCGGGACCGGCGTGGGCGTGGCGGCCGAGGTGTACCGCAGCGCGTCCGGTCGCACCGAGTGGACGCCGATCACCTCCCGACCCGCGGGCGCCGTGCTCACCGGGGCCGTGAACGGCCTCGTCGGGGACCACATGGTGGCGCTGCACAACGACCTCGCGGTCCCGATGACGCTCTACACCTCGACGATCGACGCGGACGGCGAGCCGCGCCACGCCGAGCTGCCCATCGCCTCGACGGACGCTATCCACGAGGTCGTCGCCGACCATCCGGAGCGCGACCTCGGCCACGTCGTGCTCTTCCTGCACGGGCTCGGCGAGACCGAGCACGCGTGGCGGCTCGCCGACGAGGACAGCGCCGGGGAGGGATACGCCGAGCGGCTCGCCTCCAGCGTCGGCGCCGTCCCGCTGCTGCTGCGCTACAACACCGGGATGCGGATCGCCCACAACGGCGCCGCCCTGTCGGTCCTGCTCGCGGAGCTCACCGAGCGCTGGCCGGTCCCGATCCGCCGCCTCGACCTCGTCGGGCACTCCATGGGCGGGCTGGTGCTGCGCCACGCCTGCCACGCGGCCGTCGTCACGGGGGAGCCGTGGGTGCGGTCGGTGCGCCGGATGGTCTACCTGGGCTCGCCGCACCGGGGCGCCCCGCTGGCCCACCGGGTGGACCAGCTCGCCGGCCGGCTCGCCCGGTACGCGCAGTCGCGCACGTGGGGCGAGTTCCTCGACCGGCGCTCGGCAGGCATCCGCGACCTCGTCGCGGGGGTCGCGGACACCGACGTCCCGCTGCTCGCGCACTCCACCCACCACGGCGTCGCGGCGTGCGTGACCGCCAGCGAGCACCACCCGCTCGCGAACATCCTCGGCGACCTGCTGGTGCCCGTGGACTCCGCGCGCGGCGCGCTCACCGACGTCGAGACGCTGCCGTCCTCGCACCACTTCCACCTGCTCAACGACCCGCGCATCCACACCCACCTGCTGCGCTGGCTGGCGCCCGACGAGGACGAGGGCCCCGACGTGCGCGAGCTCCGGTGAGCGCCCCGCCGCGGGCGGGACGCCTGCGGCGGGTGGCACGCATCGCGGTGCTCGGCGGCCTGACGGGCGCCGCGCCGCTCTCGATCGACACCTACCTGCCCGCGTTGCCCGGCGTCACCGGCGACCTGCGCGCCTCCGCGCCACTGGTCGCGCTCACCCTCACCGCGGTCGTCGTGGGGCTCGCCGTCGGCCAGCTCGTGGCCGGGCCGGCCTCCGACGTCCTCGGGCGGCGCGGGCCACTGCTCGCCGGGGCGGTGGGGTTCACCGTGCTCTCCGCGGCGTGCGCGCTGGCGCCCGACGTCGGGACCCTCATCGCCCTGCGGTTCGGACAGGGCCTGCTCGGGGCGGTCGGGATCGTCCTCGCGCGCGCCGTGGTGCGCGACCTCTACGAGGGGCCGGCCGCCGCGCGGGGGTTCGCGGCGCTGATGCTGGTCTCCGGGGTCGCGCCGATCGTCGCGCCCGTGGTGGGCGGGCAGCTGCTGCGTGTCACGTCCTGGCGCGGGGTGTTCCTCGTGCTCGCCGCGCTCGGCCTCGTGCTCGCCGTCGGGGTGCTCGTCGGGGTGCCCGAGACGCTGTCGCGGGCGGACCGGGCGCGGGGCGGGGGAGTGCTGGCGGGGCTGCGCACGACCGGGACGGCGTTCCGGATCCTGCTCGGCGACCGCCGGGTCCTCGCCTGCGTGTCCGCCGCCGGGCTGGGGTTCGCGGCCATGTTCGCCTACATCTCCGGCTCGACCTTCGTGCTGCAGGGCCTCTACGGGCTGAGCCCCCAGGCGTTCAGCGGGGTGTTCGCGGTCAACTCGGTCGGGATCGTCACGGCGACCCAGGTGGCGGGCCGGCTCGTCGGGGCCGAACGCGTCGCGCCGCAGCGCACCGTGGCGATCGGGCTGGTGACGACCCTGCTCGGCTCGGTCGCGGTCCTGGTCGGCGCGCTGACGCCCGCCGGGCCGTGGGCGCTCGTCCCGGGCCTGTTCGTCACGGTCTGCGGCGTGGGGTTCGTGCTCCCCTCCGCGACCACGCTCGCGCTGGCCGGGCACCCGTCGCGCGCCGGGAGCGCCTCGGCGCTGCTCGGGACCTCGCAGTTCCTCGTCGGCGGGTTCGCGGCGCCCCTGGTGGGCATCGGCGGCGGACGGACGGCGGTGCCGATGGGTACGACGATGGTGGTGGCGGCCGCGCTGGGCCTCGTCGTGTTCACGCTGGTGTGGCGTGCGGTCCCGGACGCCGAGGCCCCGCGCGCCGGCGACGCGGGCGCCCGGACGACGGCGGGCGGACCCGCGGACAACTAGGGTCGGGAACATGACCGCGCGCCGCATCATGGGCACCGAGATCGAGTACGGGATCTCCGTCCCGGGCGACCCGACGGCGAACCCCGTCATCACATCCACCCAGGTCGTGCTCGCCTACGCCGCGGCCGCCGAGATCCCGCGCGCCCGCCGCGCCCGCTGGGACTACGAGGTGGAGTCCCCGCTGCGCGACGCGCGGGGCTTCGACCTGGGTCCGAGCGCCGGCCCACCGCCCGACACCGGGGACCTCGACGACCTCGGGGCCGCCAACGTCATCCTCACCAACGGGGCCCGGCTCTACGTCGACCACGCGCACCCGGAGTTCTCCGCGCCCGAGGTCACCACCCCGCGCGGCGCCGTCATCTGGGACAAGGCCGGCGAGCGGGTGATGGAGGACGCCGCCGAGCGCGCCGCGACCGTCCCGGGCACCGGGCGCATCCAGCTCTACAAGAACAACATCGACGGCAAGGGCGCCTCGTACGGCTCGCACGAGAACTACCTGTGCGCCCGCCAGACGCCGTTCCCGTCGATCATCACCGGCCTCACGCCGTTCTTCGTGTCCCGCCAGATCGTCACCGGCGCCGGGCGGGTCGGCCTCGGGGCCTCCGGCGACGAGGCCGGGTACCAGCTCTCGCAGCGCGCGGACTACATCGAGGTCGAGGTCGGCCTGGAGACGACGCTCAAGCGCGGGATCATCAACACCCGCGACGAGCCGCACGCCGACGCCGACAAGTACCGCCGCCTCCACGTGATCATCGGCGACGCGAACCTGTCCGAGTACTCGACCTTCCTCAAGGTCGGGACGACGGCGCTGGTGCTCTCGATGATCGAGGACGGCATCCGCTTCGACGACCTGCGCCTGCTCGAGCCGGTCCGCTCGGTGCACCGGATCAGCCACGACCCGACGCTGAAGACGACGATCGAGCTCGCGAACGGCCAGACGATGACCGCGCTCGAGCTCCAGCGCCAGTACTTCGAGCGGGCGTGGAAGCACGAGGAGGAGACCCAGGGCGGCGAGGTCGACGAGATGACCCGCGAGGTCCTCGACATCTGGGGCACGGTGCTCGACGACCTCGAGCAGGACCCGCTGCGCTGCGCCGACCGGCTGGACTGGGTGGCGAAGCTCAAGCTCCTCCAGGACTACCGCGACCGCGACAACCTGCCGTGGGACTCCCCGAAGCTCTCGCTGATCGACCTGCAGTACTCCGACGTGCGCCAGGCCAAGGGGCTCTACAACCGCCTGGTCACCCGCGGGTCGATCAAGCGGCTGGTCAGCGAGGACGCGGTCCGCGCGGCGGTCACCGAGCCGCCGGAGGACACCCGCGCCTACTTCCGCGGCCGGTGCCTGGAGCGCTACCCGACCGAGGTGGCGGCCGCGTCGTGGGACTCGGTGATCTTCGACCTGGGCCGCGAGTCACTGGTGCGCATCCCGACCCTGGAGCCGCTGCGCGGCACCCGCGGGCACGTCGGGGAGCTCATCGACAACTCCGCGAACGCGACCGCGCTGGTGGAGGCCCTGACCCGCGGCTGATGGCCGCCGAGGTGATGTTCGTCCCGCTGCGGGGGCCCCGCGGCAGGTAGTGTCGTCCGTGCACCACGCACACCCGGGAGGCAGCCATGGCGCAGGAACAGACCCAGCGGCAGGGCGGTGGCGACGACGGCGAGGGCGGCGAGGACACCACCGCCGCCGGCCAGGAGCGCCGGGAGAAGCTCGGCGAGGACACCGACACCATCCT